>WHTA01000008.1 GCA_009379825.1 Streptosporangiales bacterium | reverse complement strand
CCGGGGGCACAGGCTGTGAGCGAGCCGCTCAGCGCTCGGGACCGGGCGAGGCGTTGGCCTCCTCGGCGAGCAACTCCTTGGACGCGACGATGATGTGCTCCTCCAGCGTTCGGTGGATGGTGTCGGCGTCCTTTGTGCGCAACGCGTCCAACAGTTCCTTGTGCTCCTCGGCGATCTTGGTCGCGCGGTGGTGCCACGGGGCGAGTCGGTAGAACTGCACGCGGATGCGCGGCGAGACGGCGTGCCAGAGCTGCATGGTGTGCTCCTGGCCGGAGGCGCGCATCACGGTCTCGTGGAACGTCATGTCCGCCTCGTTGATCCTCGTGAAGTCGGCGTTCTCCGCAGCGTCGACCATCTCGTCCACCAGGCGTTCCAGCTCGGCGAGCTGGTCGGCGGTGAGTACGTGTGCCGCCTTGGTGAACGCGTGCGACTCCAGGAGCAGGCGGACCGGCAACAGGACGTCGACCCATTCCTCTGTGGGTACGTGCGCGACGAACACGCCGCGGTTGGGTCGGTGGGTGACCAGCCCTTCGCTCTCCAGCTGACGCAGCGCCTCGCGTATCGGGCCGGGACTCAGCCCCAGCTCGGCGCAGAGCTGGTCCTGCTTGAGCTGTTCGCCGGGAACCAGCCGACCGGTGACTATCGCGTCCCGCAGCAGCCGCGCCGCCTGCTGCGGTCGTGACAGGGAGCTGACGGTCGGCAGTGGCCCGCCGCGGCGTCCTTGCACTGCCGGTTCCTCCCGGCGCCGGCTCGGACCATGTTCCACCTCGCTTCTCGCTGGTCGATCCGTCGAAAGCGCTACGTGGAGGAGCTTACGGGCTAGATGATAGATAATCTATTACGGTCCTCCCATGAGCGATGTCCGTATCACCGACGTGCAGGCCTTCTACCTGCGCCTTCCCGAAGTCACCGAGCGCACCGACAGCTCCCAGGACGCCCTCCTCGTCCGCGTCTCCACCGACGCCGGCGTGGACGGCTGGGGAGAGGTCGACGGATGTCCGCTGGTCGCCAAGGCGATCATCGAGGCACCCGCGTCGCACGCGCGTGTGCACGGGCTGCGCCAGCTGCTGATCGGGAAGAACCCGATGGACACCGGCCGGCTGTGGGACCTGATGTACGAGTCGACGCTGTACTACGGACGCGAAGGTGCGGTAATCCAGGCGATGGCGGGTATCGACCTTGCGCTGTGGGACGTCAAGGGCAAGCTCCTCGAGCAACCCGTGCACGCGTTGCTCGGCGGCGCGTACCAGACCAGGCTGCGTGCCTACGCCAGCCACATGTTCGACTTCGACCCCGCGGTCACCGCGCGCCGGGCCGGCGAGGCCCGCGATGCGGGGTTCACCGCGGTGAAGTTCGGCTGGGAGCCGATGGGGCCCGATCCCGCCGTCGACGAAGCCCTGGTGCGCGGCATCCGCGACGCCGTGGGCGACGACGTCGACGTGTGCATCGACGCAGGACTCGCCTGGGACGCGAAGACGGCGATCCAGCGATGTGCGCTGTTCGAGCCGTACCGGATCTTCTGGCTGGAGGAGCCGCTGCATCCCGACGACCTACGCGGCTACCGCATCCTCGCCTCACGGGTCGACACCCGCATCGCAGCGGGTGAGGAGGAGTGCACCACCGCAGGCTTCCTCCGGTTGATGGACGAAGGGGCCATCGACGTCGCGCAGGTCGACGTGACCAGGGTCGGCCTGACCCAGGCGGTCAGGATCGCTCGGCACGCTCAGGAGCGTGGCATTCCCTGCGCGAACCACAACTTCACCACCGACATCAACGTCGCGGCGTCCGCGCACTTCCTCGCGTCCATCCCCAACGCGGTGATGCTCGAGTACTGCGTGGAGCCGAGCCCGATCCGCACCCAGGTCACCCGCGACCCGATACCGGTGGTCGACGGGTACGTCACCGTGCCCGACGGTCCGGGCCTGGGCGTCGAGATCGACACCGAGGGGGTCGAGAAGTTCCTGGTGAGCGCCTGAGCGCTCCGCCGGCGCCGTAGGCGCTGCACGGAAGGAGTCCCGCATGTCCGATGCGCGCTCGATCGAGAGAACCGTCCTGAAGAAGGCCGCCGTCCGGCTGCTTCCGCTCACCCTGTTGATGTACTTCGTCGCGTACGTCGACCGTGCGAACGTGAGCATCGCGGCGCTGCAGATGAACGAGGATCTGAAGTTCAGCAACACCGTTTACGGCCTCGGTGCCGGCGTGTTCTTCCTCGGCTACTTCCTGCTCGAGGTGCCGAGCAACCTCATCCTGGAACGCGTCGGCGCGCGCAGGTGGCTGGCCAGGATCATGTTCACCTGGGGGCTGGTCACCGTCGCGTTCGTCTTCGTCCAGAACGCGCCGATGTTCTACGTGCTGCGCTTCCTGCTCGGCGCCGCGGAGGGCCGGGCTCTACCCCGGCATCGTCTTGTACCTGACCTACTGGTTCCCGGCGCGCGGAATGGGCAAGGCACTTTCCTGGTTCCAGCTCGCCGCCCCGCTGAGCCTCGCCATCAGTACGCCGTTGCTCGGGGCAGTGCTCGGCATGGACGGCATAGCCGGCCTGGCCGGGTGGCGCTGGCTGTTCCTGGTGACCGCGGTCCCACCGCTGGTGCTGGCGTTCGTGGTGTGGCGGTACCTCACCGACCGGCCGGAGGACGCCGACTGGCTGACCGGTGAGCAACGTGACTGGCTGGTCTCGACGCTTGCCGCCGAACGCCACGCAGTGGGTGGCCGACGCCGGCACACCGTGGCCGGGGCGTTCACCGACCGCCGTGTCTGGATCGCCAGTGCCGCGTTCTTCGCCGTGCTGGTCGCCTTCGGTGGCGTGCTGAACTGGCTGCCGCAGATCATCGCGGCGCTGACCGGCTCCGACGACTTCACGGTCAGTCTGATCTCGGCCGTCCCCTACGCGGTCGCGTGTGTCGCGCTCATCCTCGTGGGCCGGCACTCGGACCGCACCGGCGAGCGGCGTTGGCACGCTGCGGTCTCGTACTTCGTCGGTACCGCTGGGTTCCTGCTCAGCCTGTACATCGAGCAACCGGTGGTCGCGCTGCTCGGTCTCGTCCTCGTCATCTCCGGCATCCAGTCGGCGATTCCCGGTTTCTTCGGTCTCTGCTCCACATTCGTGACCGGCGCTGCGGCGGCAAGTGCGTTCGCGTTGATCAACTCGGTCGGCAACCTTGGCGGCTTCGTCGGGCCCTACCTGATGGGTGTCCTGGCCGACGCGACGGGCAGCCAACGTGCGGGACTGGCGGTCATGGCGGTGTTCCTGTTCCTCGGTGGCGTGCTCATCGCCGTCGCGGGTCGCGGAGTGCGACGTGAGCCGGTGCAGGCACGCCAGGACCTCGTCGCCTGATCGCGTAGGGAGCTCGCGTCATGCTGGATGTACTCGTCAAGGGCGGCAGCGTCGTCGACGGGACGGGCGCCCCGCCTCGACGTGCCGACGTCGCCGTGCGCGGCGACCGGATCGTGCACATCGGCGTGTTGCCCGACGCGCAGGCCTGCAACGTCGTCGACGCCACCGGTAAGACGGTCGTACCCGGTTTCGTCGACCCGCACAGCCACAGCGACTGGACGACGCACACGAACCGCGACGCGGACAGCACGATCAGGCAGGGTGTCACCACGGAGGTGGTGGGGAACTGTGGCATCTCGCACGCTCCCGTCACCGAGGTATCGCTGCCGTTCATCCGTGGCCGGCTGGCTTCCTTCGGCTACGCCGGCGAGGTCGGTTGGCGAACGTTCGGCGACTACCTGACGGACGTCACGGCGCAGGGAACGGCGCAGAACCTGGCCTGGTTCGTCGGTCACAGCACCGTACGCGCCGCGGCCGACTGTGGGCGGGTGATCCGGACGAGGACGACCTGCGCGTCATGGAACGCATGGTCGACGAGGCGATGGACGCCGGCGCACTCGGGCTGTCCACCGGGTTGGAGTACAGCTACGGAAGGTTCGCCGCCACGGCGGAGCTGGAGCGGTTGGTACGTACGGTCGGCAGGCGCGGTGGTTGGTACGCCAGCCACATCAGGAACAGGGACAGCGGGCTTCTCGACGCCGTAGGCGAGTTCCTTGCCGTGGTCGCTGCAGCCGGGGCGTCCGGGCAGATCTCCCATCTCAACGTCAGGCACGACACCGGCGCGCCACGTGACGGGTGGCGGCGTGCCGTCGCCATGATGGGCGAGGCGCGGGATGCCGGACTCGACGTCGAGGCCGACACGACGCCGTTCGAGGCGGGCATCGGCATGATGATCGGGATCCTCCCCGACTGGCTGCTCGACGACGGGCCGGTAGAGGCAGCGCGGCGGCTCGCGGACCCTGCGGTGCGCCGACGTCTGCGCGGTGACTGCGACCGCTACTGGAGGTTCATCCACAAGGGGCAGTGGCACCGGGTCAGGCTGGAGAGCAGTCCGCAGTTCCCCGAGCTCGCCGGCAGGACGTTCGTCGAGATCGCTGACGTCCTTGGCAGGGACGAGTGGGACTGCTACTTCGACATCCTCGCCGCCGTGGGTGACCAGATGGCGAACCTCACCGTGGTCGGCGACCTGTTCACCGGCGCCCATCTCGCCGAGATGGTCGCCCATCCGCTGTTCGGCCTCGGTGTCGACTCGTACACCAGTTCCGTCGAAGGTCCGCTCGCGAGTACCGTCACCAACCCGCTCGCCTACTGCGGGCACGTGCACTACCTGACCCACCACGTCAGGGATCGCGGCACGCTCACGCTCGAGGAGGCGGTACGCAAGATGACGAGCATGCCGGCACGCCGGTTCGGCCTGCGAGGTCGGGGAGTCCTCGAGGTCGGTGCGTACGCCGACCTGGCCACGCTCGACCTCGATGCGTTGGACGATGTGTCGACGTTCGACCGGCCGGTCGCCTACGCGCGTGGCGTGGACACCGTCCTCGTCAACGGCGCCGTCGTCGTCGACGAGGGCCGCCATACGGGCGCTCGCAACGGTCGGGTGCTGACCCGCGGCTGACGCCGCCGCGGGGCCGACCCTTGCCTCGTTGCGGAGTCGGGTGCCATACTCACCTGGCCAATATTCTGCAACTGTGGTTCCAAAAATTGGAACTTGCTATGACTACTCTCGAAAGCGCCGCTGAGGTGCTCCGCTGCTTCTCTCCTGACCGCACCGAGCTCACGGTGACCGAGACGGCTGCGCTGCTCGAGCTGCCGAAGAGCACCACGTCGCGGTTGCTGCGGTCGATGCTGGCCGCCGGGTTCCTGGAGACCATCGGGGAGAGCAGGCGTTACCGGCCCGGTGCGTTGGTGCTCGGGCTCTCGCGCTCGTATCGCACGAGCTCCGTGCTGTTCCGGCAGGTCGACGCGGCGATCGCCGACATCGTCAAGCAGGTCGGGCACACGGGTTACGTCTCGATCCGCAACGGGGTCGAGGTCGTCGGCCTGACCGACCACCCGGGCAGCAATGCGCTGAGCGTCTCGCCGCAGCTGGGCCGCCCGCTACCGGCGCATTCCACGGCCACCGGGCGGGCACTGCTCGCCCGGATACCCGACGACGCGGTACGGGAGCTCTTCCCGCACGGCTGGGAGCCGCCATCGACGTCGGCACCTCAGTCGATCGACGAGCTGCTCGACCGGTTGGCCCTGGTGCGAAGCCAGGGGTTCGCCGAGTCCAAGGACGAGGCGGTCCGCGGTGTCGGCGTAGTGGCCGCCGCCGTCGGGACCCAGGACGACGAGGCACTCGCAATGTGCATCTCGTACCCGCTCGCCACCGTCTCGGACGACGAGGTCCAGGCACTTCGCGAGCTGATGCTGACCCGTACCGAGGAGATCGCCGACCTGGTCGGTGACCAGTTCCGGCGAACCGAGTCCTGACTCAGCATACCCAAAGATGGAGGAACATATGTCGCGCCTGCGCATCGGCTTCGACATCGGCGGCACCTTCACCGACTTCGTGCTCTACGACAGCGAAGGGCGCACACTCGAACTGCACAAGCGCCTGACCACGCCGCACGATCCCTCGGTCGCCGCGCTTGCGGGCATCGAGGAGCTCGTCGAGCGCGCCGGGGTCGGGCTCGCGGACATCGGCGAGATCGTGCATGGCACCACTCTCGTCACCAACGCCGTGATCGAACGCAAGGGCGCGAAACTGGGCCTGCTCACCACCGAGGGCTTCCGGGACGTGCTCGAGGCGGGCACCGAGCAGCGCTACGACATCTACGACCTGTTCATCCCGTTCCCCGACCCGCTGGTCGCGCGCCGTGACCGTCGCGAGGTGCCAGAGCGTATCGATGCCGACGGCGAGGTCGTGGTGCCGCTCGATCTCGACGCCGTACGAACCCAGCTGCGCCAGTTCGCCAGCGACGGGATCGAAGCGGTTGCCGTCTGCCTGCTGCACTCGTACCGCAATCCCGAGCACGAGCGTCGGATCGGCGAGCTCGCCCGCGAGGAGTTCCCAGCGCTCGCGGTCTCGCTGTCCTCGGATGTCGTCGCCGAGCTGTGGGAGTACCAGCGCGCGGTCACGACCTGTGCGAACGCGTACGTGCGGCCGCTGATGGACCGCTACCTGGGGCGCCTGGAGCACGCGCTGGCCGAACGCGGCTTCGCGGGTGCGCTACGCCTGATGCACTCGGCCGTGGGTTGATCGCACCCTCGACCGCGCGCGAGTTCCCGATCCGGCTGCTGGAGTCCGGGCCCGCGGGCGGCGGCCTCGCCACGGCGCTGTTCGGGCGTTCTGCGGACAAGCTGGACGTGATCTCGTTCGACATGGCGGGACCACCGCGAAGGCCTGCATGATCGAGGACGACCGTGCCGAGATCGCACCGATGATGGAGGCGGCCAGGGTCGACCGCTTCAAGAAGGGCTCCGGCCTGCCGATCAAGGCGCCGGTCATCGACATGATCGAGATCGGTGCCGGCGGTGGTTCGATCGCGTCGATCGACGAGGTCGGCCTGCTCCGGGTGGGGCCCCGTTCTGCCGGTTCCGATCCGGGACCGGCCTGCTACGGCAAGGGCGGCACCGAGCCGACCGTCACCGACGCGAACCTGCTGTTGGGCTACTACGACCCAGGGTTCTTCCTCGGTGGGCAGATGGCACTGGACAAGGCCGCGGCCGAGGAGGCCGTGTCCGAGGTGGCCGAGCCACTCGGGCTCACACCGGAGGAAGCCGCCTGGGGCATCCACAAGGTCGTGGTGGAGAGCATGGCCGGCGCGGCCAGGGTGCACCTCGTGGAGAACGGGAAGGACCCGCGCCGGTACGCGATGGTCGGTTTCGGCGGAGCAGGCCCCGCGCATGCCGTCGGGGTGGCCAGGGCGCTGGGTGTCCGCGAGGTGATCGTGCCGCCGGCGTCCGGTGCGGCGGCGGCCGTCGGCTTCCTCGCCGCGCCGCTCTCGTTCGAGCAGGTGCGCTCGCTGCCGGTCCGGATGACAGCCGGTTTCGACGCCGGCGCGGTGAACGCCGTACTGGCGACCTGGAGGACCAGGGCAGGGCCAAGCTCGCCGAGGCCGGTGTTGCGGACGCCGACGTCCAGGTCGAGCGCACCGCCGACATGCGCCTGATCGGACAGATGCACGAGATCTCCGTACCGCTGCCGGACGGCGTGATCGACGCCGGCAGCATCGGCGCAATCAGGGATGCGTTCGCCGACACGTACAAGGCGCGCTACACCTCGCTGTACGAAGGCGCCGAGATCGAGGCGATCAGCTTCCGCGTCACGTGTGCCGGGCCGACACCTTCGGTGTCGCTGACGGGTACTTCGACGACGAGCGGGGCTGCCCGAGGTCTCAAGGGGACGAGGACGGCGTACTTCGGCTCCGGGTGGGTGGGCGTCGAGGTCTACGACCGCTACGCGTTGGTCGCGGGTGACCGCATCGACGGCCCGGCCATCATCGAGGAGCGCGAGTCGACCACGGTGATCCCACCTGGCGACAGTATGCACGTCGACACCGCGCTGAACCTGCGCATAGCCGTCGGCCTCCCTGAGGAGGCGGCGGCGGTGGTCACCGCCGAGACCCCGCACCAGGAGGCGGTGGAGGTGATCGAGGCCGATCCGATCGCGCTGGAGATCATGTGGAGCCGCCTCGTCAACGTGGTCGAGGAGATGTGGCAGACGGTGTGCCGCACCGCGTTCTCCCTCGTCGTGTCCGAGGCGCAGGACTTCGCGTGCGAGCTCCTCGACCCGGATGGCGAGACGCTCGCGCACTCGCCGCGCGCGATGCCGGTGTTCAACCTGACCCTGCCACGAGCCGTCAAGGCACTGCTGGCGAAGTATCCAGCCGAGACGTTACGGCCCGGCGATGTCCTGATCACCAACGACCCGTGGCTGTGCGCCGGCCACCTCTTCGACATCGCGTTGGTCACCCCGGCCTTCCACGAGGGCAGGCTGACCGGGCTGATGGGCACCGTGGGGCACGTGTCCGACATCGGCGGCACGAAGGACTACCTGCACCCACGCGAGGTGTTCGAGGAGGGACTGCAGATCCCGCCGATGAAGCTCTACTCCGCGGGTGAGCCGGACCAGTCGTTGTTCACGTTGCTGGCCGAGAACGTCCGCAACCCGAGTCAGGTGATCGGCGACATCCATGCGTTCGTGGCGGCGAACGCACTTGGCGAGCAACGGTTGTTGTCGTTCGTACGCGAGTACGGCATGCACGACCTACGTGCCCTGGCTTCGGTCGTGACCAAGCGCTCCGAGGACGCCATGCGGCAGGCCATCACCGCGTTGCCGGACGGCGTGTACACGTCGGAGGTCGAGAACAACCCGCTCGGCGAGGTGATGAGGTACCCGGTCGAGGTCACCGTCGAAGGCGATCGGATCTCCATCGACTTCGACGGCGCCCCTGCGCAGCTGCCGCAGGGTGGCATCAACTGCACGATGAACTACACGGCCGCGCACGCCACGTACCCGCTGAAGTGCATGCTGACGCCCAATGTCCGTGGCAACGCGGGCTGCTACCGGCCATTCGAGGTGTCCGCGCCGAAGGGATCCATCCTGAACGCGGACCGTCCCGCGTCGGTGAACCTGCGCACCCGCACCGGTTGGTACATCGCGCCGAACCTGTTCAAGGCGCTGGCGCAAGCCGCGCCGGGGAAGGTGCAGTCCTTCACCGGGCTCCCGGTGGCCGCGAACATCTACGGCGCGGACGCCGAGGGTGGCACGTTCTCCGATATGTTCTTCGTCGGCGGCGGACAGGGCGCGTCGAGCCGGGAGGACGGGAAGTCCGGCCTGCTCTACCCCACCTCGGCCGCGAACACGTCCATCGAGCTGTTCGAGTCCCGGGTCCCTGTTCTCATCCTGGAGAAGACATTCGTCGAGGACACAGGCGGAGCGGGCGAGCACCGCGGCGGACTCGGCCAGCGCTTCGCGTTACGCAAGCGCCACGATGACGGGCTGCCCGTGCACGTCTCCGTCTACCCGGAAGGCGTCAAGTCCAGTACTCCGGGCCTGTTCGGGGGGCACGCGGGAGGCAGCGCACGGGGGATCGTGCGTGACCCGGCCGGAGCGACCCTGCACGACTGTGGCAGCGGCGAGCTGGTTCAGGTCTCCACTACAGAAGAGGTCATCGAGATACACGTCGCCGGTGGCGCCGGGTACGGCGATCCGGCCGCGCGGGCACGCTCAGACGTCGAGCGGGATCTGCGTGAGGGCCTCATTTCCGAGCAGTCGCGCGACTGCGACTACGGTCCGGCCGAGGAGGCCTGATGTCCGAAGAGCAGACTGTCGCCGCCAAGACCGAAAAGCGGCACCCTCGGGCGCTCGCGCCCGGCAACCTCGTTCTGATCGTGATCCTCAGCGTTTTCGGCGCCATCATCGGGATGCAGATCCTGGTCGACCTGGGGATCGCGGCGAATACCTCGCTGATCGGCGCGCTCGTCGCGATGGTGTTGGCCAGGGTGCCGATGTCGCTGTTCGCGAACTACCGCTCGGTCCATTCACAGAACCTTATCCAGAGCGGGATCTCGTCGGCCACCTTCGGTGCGGCCAACAGCCTGCTGCTGCCGATCGGCATTCCGTGGGCACTCGGCCGCCCCGATCTCGTGTTGCCGATGTTCTGCGGTGTCGCGCTGGCCATGCTCGTCGATGCCGTCATGGTCTACCGGCTCTTCGATACGAAGATCTTCCCCGCGGCCGGGACGTGGCCGCCGGGAGTCGCGGCGGCAGAAGCGATCCAGGCGGGCGACAAGGGTGGAAAGCGCGCCGGCCTGCTCGGCATCGGTGTCGTGGTCGGTGGGGTAGGCAGTGCGCTCGGCATCCCGATGTCGGCGTTCGGCGTCGCGTTCATCGCCAACATCGTCGCCATGGTGATGTTCGGCATCGGGTTGCTGATACGGCAGTACTCGACCGAGCTCTTCAGCGGGGACTTCTTCGCCGCCATCATCCCGAAAGGGGACATCGACGCGGCGTTCGTGCCACACGGTTTCATGATCGGTGCGGGGCTGGTCGCCCTCGTGCAGGTCTGCGTGACGCTGGCGCGCAAGAACAACACCGTAGGCGGCACGACGCGGTCCGACTCCGACATGCGTCGGACCTTGGGTGTCGGCTCGGTTGCCTACCTGCTGATCGCGGTGTTTCTCGCGCTGGTCTGTGGCCTGTGGGCGGACATGTCACCCGGGATGCTGGTCGGTTTCGTGATCTACGCTGGGTTCGCGGCTCTGGTGCACGAGCTGATCGTCGGTCTGGCCGCCATGCACGCCGGCTGGTTCCCCGCTTTCGCCGTCGCACTCATCACGCTCGTCGTCGGCATGATCATCGGGTTTCCGTTGGAAGGGCTCGTCGTACTGGTCGCCTTCTCGGCCGCGACGGGACCGGCCTTCGCGGACATGGGGTACGACCTCAGGGCCGGCTTCATCCTCCGCGGCCGCGGCGCGGACCCGGAGTTCGAGCTGGCCGGGCGTCGCCAGCAGCTGATCTCGGCCATGATCGCGTTCGCCGTCGCGATCACCGTCGTGCTGCTGATGTGGGAGTCCTACTTCTCCCGCGATCTGATACCGCCGGTCGACCGTGTCTTCGCCGCGACCATCAAGGGCGGGGTCTCGCCCGACGTCGCGATGTCGCTGGCGATGTGGGCGATACCCGGTGCGATCGTCCAGCTCGGCGGTGGCTCCAAGCGGCAAGCCGGGATTCTCTTCGCCACCGGACTACTGGTCGACGTAGCGATGGCGGGTTGGGCAGTACTCGCAGGTATCGCGATCCGCTTCGCCTGGCAGCGCCTGCGCAGCGACCGGGCCCGTTCGGAGATGGAGGTCGTAGCGGGCGGCATAATCGCCGGTGACGCCCTGTTCAGCTTCGGCTCGTCGACCTTCAAGAGCTTCCGCGGATAACGCGTGACGGGAACTCCGGGTTGCGTCGCAGCGCGAACGCGGCGAGCCCTTCGCGGGCATCCTCGGACGTGAACGCCCGTTGTCCGTAGCTGGCTTCACTGTGGAATGCCTGGTCTTGCGGGAGGTCGCCGAGCTTCAGCACCGCCTCCTTGACCGTGCTGAGTGCCGTCCCGCTGAGCCTCGCCATCCGGTCCGCCCACTCCATCGCCGTCGGCAGCAGTTCCTCGGCCGGTACTACGGCGTTGAGCAGGCCGAACCTGAGCGCTTCGGCGGCGGTGATGCGGTCGCTGAGCAGCAGCAGCTGCATCGCCCACGCGTAGGGGATCTGGCGGGTGAGGCGCACCAGTGTTCCGCCGGCGGGGACGACGCCGACGCCAGGTTCGGGAAGCTGGAACTCGGCCTGCTCAGCGGCGACGCGCAGGTCGGTGGAGAGCAGGATCTCGAAGCCGCCGCCCAGACACAGGCCGTTGACGGCGCCGATCACCGGCTTGAACAGGGTGGTGTGCTTCTGGTGTGCGCCGTCCCAGCGCGATATGTCGAACCGTCCCTCGGCCAGGGCTGGGATGGATTCCTGCAGGTCTGCGCCGACGCAGAAAGCGCGGTCACCGTTGCCGGTCAGCACTGCCGCCGCGGTCGCAGCGTCGTCACGGACCTCGGCGAAGGCATCGGCCAGCTCGTCGTACATCGCCAGCGTCAGGGCGTTGAGCTTGTCGGGCCGGTCGAACCGGATGACCGCGACCGGGCCTTGGCGTTCCAGCGTGACGCCCACTCACACCACCCCAGACTCCCGAAGCTGCACGATCGACTCCTCGGAGATGCCGAGCATGCCGCGCAGCAGCATGCCGGTGTGCTCGCCTGGCTGTGGCGCGAGCCCACGTGGTTGGGCAGGAGTCACGCCGAGGTGGATCGGTTGGCCGAACATCTCCAGCGAGCCGAAGTCGGGGTAGTCGACGTCGACGATCATGTTCCGAGCCCTGACGTGCGGGTCGTTGACGACGTCACCGATGTCCTTGATGGCCGTCAGCGGCACCTGGTCACCGGCCAGCTCTTCCAGTTCTGCGCGGGTGCGGTCAGCGAGCCACCTGTTGAGCGTTGGCCGGACGCGACGTTCGTAGACGTCCGCGTCGAAACGCTTCGTCATGGTGTCGATCTCCGGGTCGTCGGCGACCTCGGGTTCACCGAACATGGCGCAGCTGAGCCTCCAGAACTTGTCCGTGTACCCGCCGAAGAACACGCAACCGTCCTTGCAGGGGTAGAGCTCGTACGGCCGGACGAAGGGGTGGGCGTTGCCCAGCGGCGCTGCGACCTTCCCGTCCACGGTGTACGACACCACGGCGTTCTCGGTCGGCGACAGCACTGAGTCCTGCTGCGCGACGTCCACCAGCTGGCCCTCGCCGGTTCGCTCGGCGTGCCGCAGTGCGGCGAGTGTGCCGATCACCGCGTACATGGTTGCCGACAGGTCCCCGATGATCGTGCCGACCCTTACCGGTGGCCGATCGGGGTAACCGTTGATCGACCACAGACCACCCGCTGCCTGTGCGCTGTTGTCGAACGCCGGGCGCCGTCGGTACGGGCCCGTCTGCCCGAACCCGGAGATCGCCGTGTAGACGAGCCTCGGGTTGACCTCGCTCAGCTGGGAGTACCCGAGCCCGAGCTTGTCCATGGTGCCTGGGCGGAAGTTCTCGATCAGCACGTCGGCCCGTTCCGCGAGCCGCTTCAACAGGTCCTTGCCTTCGGCATTGCCGAGGTCGAGGGTGAGGCCGAGCTTGTTGCGGTTGTACTGGGCGAAGAAGGCGCTGAACCGTTCACCGGTGTCGGATTCGAGGAACGGCGGAAAGTCCCTTGCGTAGTCTGATTCCCCAGGTCGCTCGATCTTGATCACCGTCGCGCCGAGGTCGGCCAGGATCATCGAGCAGAACGGTCCCGCGACCACACGGGTGACGTCGAGTACCACCACTCCTGCCAGCGGTCCCCGCGAGGGCGTATCGGCGGTCATGGTGCCACGTCCTCCTTCGCGCTCGACTCCACCCGGATGCGAGTCTCGAGCAACGTGCCGCAGGCGGGACTGATGAGCTCGTCGATCAGCACTGCCGGTTCATGATCCCGCGGGCGGACCCGTACGCCAAGCTCGCCGAGGTGCTGTGCAGCCACGCTGGTGCGGGTGAGCACATCCGTCCGCCAGTCCTGTCCGTCCCCTAGCCGGGCGCCGCTGGCCGGGCAGTACCAATGCGCACCGTTCCACCGTGGCGCGGAGTCCTCCGCGGTCGCCGAGGCCTCGACGCTCGCCGTCGGGATCTGCCCCGCGAGCCGCTCGGTGCGTATCGCGGTCCGCCGCTGGTCGGTTGTCTCGACGTCGACGACACCCTCTTCGTCCAGCACGACTCCGTAGACCGTTGACGCAACCCGCTCGCTGACGTAGCCGTCGGCTACATCCGACGCGACCCGCCCGGGCTCCCGCAGCAGCGGGTCACCGTAACCGCCGCCGCCTGCGACCCATTGCACGAACACGTCGCTGGCGTCGATCGTGACGTCCTGCTGGTTGATCTCCAGCAGTTGCCGTGAGCTCTCGGTGAGCGTGGTCTCGTTCGGAACGGTCCCCTCGGTGATCAGATCGTTGATGTTGGTCCCGCGCCGGACCGCGTGCCCGCTGCCCCCGCCGGGCAGCCCGCCGCCGAAGCCGTCGGCGACCACCTGCGCGTTCGGCGCGAACACCGTCTGAGTCACCTTGGGCGCTCCGTGCAGTGTCCAGGCGAACTCGTGTCCCAACCCGCCGCGGTGTGCGCCATGTCCCGCACTGGCGGTGTTGAGACGCTTCCACAGGTACAGGACCGGGTACAGCATCTCGTTCATCTCGACGTCGGGCAGCGCGTTGTTGACCTGCGTCATCATCCCGCCGCAGTCGAGACCGTCGGCCACCGGTTGTGCGCCTGTGCCCATGCCGCCGCCGTCCATGTTGAACAGCACGAAGTACTCGCCGTCGTCGCGGGTACCCGCCGAGATCCCGCCCGTCCACGAGTCCGCCCAGACACCCTGGGTTCGGGCACGGACGCGTTCATGGTCACTGTTCCTCGCCGCTTCGTTGAGCAGCTTGGTGACCAGCCGGCTCACCCGGGCTCCGGTGGTCAGGTGCCCGTTGCTGATCGGGGCGGGTGGTACGGGATTGACCAAGGAGCCGCGCTCGGCCACCACCTTGCATGCGGTCATCACACCTTCGTTGAACGGGACGTCCCATGCCAGGATCGGCACGAGAGCACTGGCGACACTGCCTACCAGGGTCCCGTAGCTGAGGTTGATGAATCCGTCGGTCTGGGGACTCGACCCGCTGAAGTCCATGGTGATCTGGTCGCCCGACTTGGTCATGGTGCAGTGCACGCGGTAGAGCTCGTCGACGTGCCCGTTGTGCTCGGTCCATTCGTCGGCCTCGTACACGCCGTCGGCGAGCAGGGCAATGCGCTCGCGCACCACGCGCTCCGCAATAGCGAAGTTGGCACGGGTGTACTCCTTGAAGGTGTCGAGGCCGAACTCCTCAACGGTGGCGCACAGTCGGCGGATGCCCGTGTTGTTGCTAGCGACCAGACTGCGCACGTCGTTCCAGAACAGCGTCGGTACCCGGACGTTGTTCAACAGCATGCGACGTACCCACCCGATGGGCTGGCCGCGTTCGAAGACCTTCACGCCCGGCGGGAGCCGCAGCGCCTCGCTGTAGCAGTCGTATGCTCCTGGGGCGAAACCGCCCGGTGTCATGCCGCCCACGTCCACCAGGTGTGCCTGGGACTGGGCCCAGCCGATGAGCTCGTCGCCGTAGAAGATCGGTGAGATGACGTTCGTGTCCGGCGGATGCGCCGCGCCAGCAGTGTGCGGGTCGTTCGAGATGAACGCGTCGCCGGGGTACAACGGCTCGCCCTCGATCTCCTCGACGAGATTCTGTACCGCGACGCTGCCTGATCCGATGTGGAACTGGACGAAGTCCGAGTAGGAGTAGATCTTTCCTTCCGGGTCGAACAACGCGGTGTTGAAGTCTCCTGACTCCGTGATGACCGGCGACCCGGATGACCGGATCATTGCGCTGCCCATCTCCTCGACGATGGAGTCCAGGCGCATCCGGAGCACTTCCAAGGTCACTGGGTCGTACCCGGCCGGGACGTGGGTTGAGCTCATGGCGTCTCCTTCAACGGTTGTGGTCGCATGCGGCTGGCGGTCGGCCTATCACTCGGCGTCGAGACGGATGACGAAATGACCTCCGTCGGTGAGCTCGGCCGTCGCTCCGGTCGGGACGTGCACGGTTGTGTCCGGCTCTTCGATCAGGCACGGTCCGTCGGCCTTGCCGAGCGTGCTGGACCCGCGGTGCACCTGGAGGAGGTGACGCTGCCCGGTGGCTGGGTCGACGCTCTCCCTGGTGCTGCTCACGTGCTGCTCGGCACCGAAACCGGTCTCGGTGACCTGTTGGGCCTCGGTACGCCCGATCGCCTTGACGCGGGAGTTGACCAGCAGGATCTCTGCCTCCGTCCATGCGGTGCCGGTGCCGAACTCGGCTTCGTAATCCTCGATGAACCGCTGGCGCAACAGTTCCTTGTCCTCTTCACCGAAGGTCTTGCGCGGCAGTCGCGTGGTGACCTCGAAGATCTGGCCGACGAACTTCATGTCGGCCTCGCGGTACAGCTCGCGCCGCTCTTCCGGGATGGCCTCGTCGTCGAACCACCTGTACGCACGCTCTTCCAGCGCTGCGAACTCCTTCTCCAGGTCGGCGGCCGGCTCCGACATCGTCCACGGCGTGGTCTGCACGGCGGAGAAGATCGAGTCGGCGTGCAGCAGCCCGTAGGCGGAGAACACGGCAGCGTTGCGTGGGACGATCACCTCACCGACGCCGATCTCTGCGGCGATTGCCGCGGCGAAGAGGCCGCAGGCTCCGTCGAAACCGACGAGGGTGAACTCGCGGGGGTCGTGCCCGCGGTTGACAGTGATCTTGCGTACCGCGTTGGCCATCTGCGAGACGGCCAACCGGTAGACGCCGTGCGCGGCGGCGTCCTCGGAGAGGCCCAGCGGCTCGGCAAGGCGGCGTCTTATCGCGTCCTTCGCCTTGTCTTCGTAGAGGGTGACGCTGCCGCCGAGGTAATAGTCGGGGTTGAGCAGACCGAGCGCCAACGCGGCGTGGTGACCGTGGGGCGGTCGCCGCCCTTGCCATAGCAGGCTGGACCTGGCGTCGACCCGGCGCTCTGCGGGCCGACCCGCATCACGCCGCGCCCGTCGACCCAGGCGATACTGCCGCCACCGGCGCCAATGGTCTCGATGTCCACGGCCGTCAGGCTGGTCGGTAGCCCGCCGATCTCCGCGCGAGGCAGTACCCGGAACTCGTCATCGATGATTGCCACAGCATCCAGGCTCGTGCCACCCATGTCGGTGGTGAGGACCTGGTCACGCCCGAGCTGCTGACCGAGCAGTCGCGCGCCGGTGACACCACCGACCGGGCCGGAGTTGAACATGGCGATCGGTGCCTTGCTGGTCTCCGATACGGACAGGAAGCCGCCATGCACTTGCATGATCTGGACGCGGGTGCGCAGGCCGCGCGCGGCCAGGTCGGCAGCCAGCTGATCGAAGTGCTGCGCCACGATTGGCTTGACGGCTGCGTCCAGAGTGGTCGTCACCATCCGCTCGTACTCGCGGTAGACCGGAGTCAGTGCACTCGAAAGCGAGTACGGCACGTTCGGGTGGTGGGTGCTCAGGTACTCGCCGATCGCGTTCTCGTGGCTGGCGTTGCGGAAGGACCACAGCAGGCACACCGCGACCGACTCGGCGCCGGTCGCGAGGACATCCTCGACCACGGTGCGGATGGCGTCGTCGCGCAGCGGCACGAGCACGTCGCCGTGGGCGTCGACGCGCTCCGGTACTTCGACGATGCGTCTGCGGTCGATGATGTCCGGCGGCGCGGACATCTTGTGGGGATCATGCTCGTCGTCCCGCGCGGACCGGGCGATCCGCAGGCTGTCGCGGAATCCTTCCGTGGTGAGCAAGCCCACGGCCGCGTACTTGTGCTCGTCGACGGCGTTGGTGACGGTCGTGTTGCCGAGGACGAAGCGGTCGATCCGGGGATAGAAATTATCGCCGGTCAGGCCGATCCGGTCTTCGAGCACGGCGAGCGCGTCGAGGATCCCCGTCGTCACGTCGGGCGTCGAGAACGCCTTGCCGCGAACGGCTCGCCCGTCGTGAATGGCGACCGCGTCGGTGAACGTTCCGCCTACGTCGATACCCACGTGCAGAGTCATGGCTGTGGTCTCCTTTGACTGTCGGTGTCGGCGTCCCGAGCTACGTGTGAGCGGGCGCTCAGCCGTTTCGCGTTCTGAGGTCGGCGAGTACCTGCTCGGCGCGATCGGCACGCACGGCGCCCTCGGCGACCAGACGGCTCACCACATGCGGCAGCTCATCGGCAGCGGCACCCGCGGCGACCGTGATGTTGCGCGCATGCAGCGACATATGGCCACGTTGGATGCCTTCGGTGGCCAGAGCACGCAGCGCGGCCAGGTTCTGCGCCAGCCCTACCGCGGTGATGATCTCGGCCAGCTCGTGCGCCGAGGCCACACCGAGCATCCGCACAGCAGCCTGGGCAGCGGGGTGGACCTTGGTCGCGCCACCGACCAACCCGACCGGCATCGGCAGCTCGAGGGTCCCGACGAGGTCGTTCTCGCTGTTGACCTCGAATCGCGAGAGTGCGGAATAGCGTCCAGCGCTACCGACCGCATGCGAGTGTGCGCCGGCCTCGACCGCGCGGGTGTCGTTCCCGGTTGCCAGCACGACGGCGGTGATCCCGTTCATGATGCCCTTGTTGTGGGTGGCAGCCCGGTACGGATCGGCCTCGGCGAGACCGGCTGCATGCACGATGTCGCGCACTACCTCGGGCCCGCCGAGCGCAGCGGCGTCGAAGACGGCCCGTGCGCGGGCCAGCCTGGTATCGGCCTTGTTGGTCAGGATCCGCAGGAGCACTCTGCCGCCGGCGATCTCGCCGACCCTGGTGGCCACGGCCTCCGCCATCGTGTTGACGGCGTTGGCGCCCATGGCATCGCGCACGTCCACGACGAGGTGGAGTACCACGTAACGGCTCGGGCGGGCGTCGACGATCCGTACTGACAGGTCACGCACGCCGCCGCCGAGCGCGACGAGCTGGGGGTCCTGCTCGTTGGCCAGCTGGATCAGATCCGTACGGCCCTCCAGTAGCCGCAACCGTGCGCCGTCGGGGTCGGCGACGTCCAGCACCTGGACCTGTGCCTGCATGATCGGCTCGGAGCTGGAGGTGTGGAAACCGCCGCGAACACGTGCGATCCGTGCTGCGTTGCTCGCCGCGGCGACCACGGAGGGCTCCTCCGTGACCATCGGCACCAACACATCCGCGCCGTTGACGGTGAAGGTGGTGGCCACACCCATCGGTACACCGAACACGCCGACGACGTTCTCGATCATGAGGTCGGCTTGCTCGACGGTGAGGCCCGCGTCCAGGGTCAGTGCGTCGAGATCCTCGGGAGCTGCACCGGTGTTCTTGGCGACCAACATCCGCCGGTCCGCGGGAGACTCGTTCCGAAACTCCGGCAACCTGCTCTGTGTCGTCACGCGAACCTCCTACGCTGGCCGTCTCGGTAGCCAGCAACACTAGGGAGTGAGTTACGCAACGCACATAGGTAAATCACCCATACTTTGGCCGCGCGGCATGGGCGAATTGCTCATCTCTGCTGGTCGTGCTCAGTCGTGCCCGGCGAGGGCGTGCAGCCGCGCCGCCACCGAGATGCGGAACAGTGGCTCGGGGTCGCGCCAGTCCGACCCGAGCAGGGCGCTGATCCGGTCCAGCCGTTGGGACACCGTGTTGATGTGGACGCGCATCGCGCGGGCGGTGGGCGTGGGACTGCCGCCGGCATCGGTGAAGGCGCACAGAGTGGTGAACAGCTCGGTCCCTCGTTCGCTGTCCCACTGCAATACCGGCCCGATCGTCGACTCGATGAAACCGGACGGATCCTGACTGCCGCCACCGAACATCGCGAGGTACGGCTCGTAGGCTCGCGCGTCCACCGCGGTGTCTGCGGTATCGAGCTTCTGCAACAGCTCCACGCACCGTCGGGCGACGTCGTAACACCGGCCGAGCGTCTCCGCCGAACGTGCCAGCGGGCCGGCGACGACCAGGGTGGGAACCTGCAACGCTCCCCGCACAGCGGTCCAGACCTCGCGCGCCGTACCGATCGGGTCGGGCGAGGCCGCGAGCACCGCGAGCATTCCGTCGCGTTCGCCCACCAGAGCCGTGGGCACGACGCCGTGCAGCACATCCGTAGCGACCCGCCGGCTCTCCAGTGGCAGCGCGACGACGATCGCGGACCGCAGGTCGTCCAGCCGCACGTTGCGGCCCGGGCGCGCAGGACGAGTTCCTGCCACCGGGACGCGTCGGCACGGAGGATGTCCGCAACAAGCTCGCCGCGAACCCTGTCCTCCGCCGCAGCGACTGCCTCCTGCTTGACGGCCACCAGCGCGGAGATCTGCGCGGCGCGCTCGATCGTACGCTGCTCGACCGCCCGAAGCTCCAGCTCGCCGTGGCCGACCAGTACCGCACCGAGGAACGTCTCGGCGGCCACGACCGCCACGGCGACCTCGGGAAGCGGGCTGTTGCCTGCCAGGAAGACACATCGTCCGGAGTGTCTGCTCTCGTCGATCGCGGCACGCGCTTCAGGAACGAGCTGACCGTCCTGTTCGACGGCAGACATCGTTCCCTCCGTTGTGGTCTGCGCCACTGGAACGAGCTCCCTGTCCAGGATGAGTACCGGCCGGTCCAGCGCCTTGCCGAGTGTGTCGGCGACACCGTCCACGCTGCCGCCCTGCAACACGACGGTGGTGAGCGCCTCGTGCACTACGCCGGCGCGCTCCATTGCCGTCATGTTGCTCGCCAGCACTGCGTTGGCGCGCTTCGCTTCCTCCGCTGCTTCGTTCGCGCGCTCGAGCAGCCGCGTGGTCTGGAGCACGACGGCGGCGTGATCGGCGAACGCGCTCAGCAGTGCGATCTCGTCCGGTGTGAACTCGTGTTCGCTGCGGTTCGCCGCGAAGAGGACCCCGAGCACACGGTCGCCGGCTACGAGCGGTACCCCGAGCAGCGACACCAACCCCTCGGCGGTCACCGCCGCGTCGATCCCGGCCTCGTGCGGGATCCTCCGGTTGTCGTGGTACGCGGACGTCCACTGCGGGCAGCGGGTGCGCACGACCTGGCTGGCAAGACCCATTCCAGGTGGCACCCGCAGCTCGCGAAACTCCGGGGCAACCGTTCCCAGCGTGGAACGGACCCGAAGCTCGTCGCTGGCCTCGTCGAACTCGGACAGGTATGTGACATCCGTGCCCATCAGGTCGTGCGTCCGTTCGACGAGACGGTGCAACAAGGCGTCGGCGTCTCGCAGTTCCGCGAGCTCGCGCGCTGGAGAACAGAGCCGACAGCTCCTGGCCTCGGCGACACCAGCGGGACAACGACGAGCGCAGGTTGTGGATGCGGCCTTCCAGGGAGGCGGACTCGTCGACGGGCAAGTTCAGTTGTGCGAGCAGGTAGGCCGTGTCCGCTTCGGAGTCAGTGGTAACAGCGTCCAGCAGCTCCTTGACCCGTCCAACGGGGAGCGTCGGTTCATGCTCGCGGCCGCGAGTCTCAGCAGGCACGGCACACCCCCCGTCCAGCGTGTGTGGTCAGCGACAAGTCCACCATGGCCGCTCACAGCTCGCCGAGGTAGGCCTCGCGCATCTGCGGGTTGTCGAGCAGCTTCGCGGCAGTGTCGGACAGCACGATCCGCCCGGTCTGGAGCACGTACCCCCGATGTGCGATCGACAGCGCCATGTTCGCGTTCTGCTCGACGACGAAGATCGTCATGCCCTGGCGGTTGATCTCCTGGATGAGCTCGAAGTTGTGCTCGACCAGTACGGGTGCCAAGCCCATCGACGGCTCGTCCATCAACAGGATTCTGGGGCGTGCCATGAGGGCGCGAGCCATCGCCACCATCTGCTGCTCGCCGCCGGACAGCGAGCCCGCCCGCTGGCGGAGGCGCTCCTGCACCCGCGGGAAGAGCGTGAAGACCCGGTCGTAGTCCTCGGCGATCTCCGCCCGATTCCCTCGCAGGTAGCAGCCGAGCTCGAGGTTCTCCCGCACGGTCATGCGCTTGAACAGCCGCCGGTTCTCCGGCACCATCGAGATTCCCGCCTCGACCAGTCGCTGGGTCCGCAGGCCGTTGACCCGCTTCCCGTCGAGCAGGAGGTCGCCGTTCGTGGGGACCACGTAGCCGAGGACGGTCCTGAGCGTGGTGGTCTTGCCGCTGGCGTTGCCGCCGAGCAGGCAGACGATCTCCCCTGGACGTATCTCGATGCTGACATCGCGGAGGACCTGGATCAGGCCGTAGTGGGTGCTTACGTTGCGGAGCGCAAGGATCGGCGGTGGTTCGGTGACCGTCCCGTCGGACGGCTCTGGCTGCTCCGCGGGAAGGCCGTCGTTCACGGCTGGGCTCATTCGCGGGTCGCCTTTCTGCCGAGGTAGGCCTCTATGACGCGCTCGTTGCCGGCCACGTCCTCGTACGAACCCGCGGCGATCTTGTGCCCGTAGTCGAGCACCGCGACCCGGTCAGAGACACCCTTCACGACCCGCATGTCGTGCTCGATGAGCATGATCGTCGTACCGGTGACGTCGCGCAGCTGCCGGATCAGCTCGGTGAGTTCTTGGGTCTCCCGGGGGTTCATGCCCGCGGTCGGCTCGTCGAGAAGCAGCAACTTGGCATCCGAGGCCATGGCACGGGCGATCTCCAGCCTGCGGCGGTTGGCGTAAGACAACGAGTTGGCCGGCATGTCGAAGCGCCATCCGGTGAGCCGGGTGCCGAAGAATGCCAGCGCCTCTTCTGCCCGGCGCCTGGTCTCTTCCTCCTCCCGCCTGAACGACCGCGGCCGCAGGATCGCCTTGAGCGGCCCCGACCGGGTGCGGCAGTGGCGGGCGACCATGACGTTCTCCCGCACGGTCATCTCGGGGAACAGGCGCACGTTCTGGAACGTGCGGGCGATTCCGTGGGCCATGATCTGGCTCGGTCGCAGACCCACGATGTCTTGCCCGTCGAAGACCACGTCACCCTTGTCAGTGGCGATCATCCCGGTCAAGAGGTTGAAGAGGGTCGTCTTCCCTGCCCCGTTGGGTCCGATGACGCTGAGAATCTCTCCCGGCCGGACGTCGAGGTCGAGGTCGTCCACCGCCCGGACTCCGTCGAAGTCCTTGGTGAGCCCGCGGATGTCGAGCAACGCCGTGGTCACCGGTCGGTCCTCCCGTCCGAAGCCGGACCAGCCGCCCCTTCGGCGGCCTCGGGCCGCAGCCACTCGTCCTGCGCGACCTCTTCCTCGTGCAGCTCTCGTGCGCGCCGCCGGCTGGGGATGAACCCCTCGGGTCGCCGCAGCATCATGAAGATCAGCAGCGCGCCGTAGAGCAGGAACCGGTACTCCTCGAACTCGCGCAAGAACTCCGGCAGGCCGACGAGGACGAACGCGCCAAGGACCACGCCGGGCACGCTGGCCATGCCGCCCACGATGATCACCACGAGCACGGTGATCGACACGATCACGTTGAAGCTGTGCGGGAAGACCGAGCCGATCTTCGTCGCGAACAGAGCGCCGCCGACGCCGGCCAGGATCGCTCCGATGACGAACGCGGACAGCTTGGCGGCCACGATGTTCACTCCCATGGCCTCCGCCACGGACTCGTCCTCGCGCATCGCCATCCACGCCCGCCCGACGCGCGAGGCCTGCAAGGCGTAGGTGGCGTACGCGGCCAGCAGGATGAAGACGAAGACCGCGTAGAAGAACAGTTGGGGATCACGGGCGACAAACGGCCCGACGGTGATGGGCGGAATCCGGGTGATCCCCTGGGCGCCGCCGAACGTGGGTTTGAACCAGTCGGAGAGGAAGAGCAGTCGTGCGATCTCACCGAAGCCGAGCGTGACGATCGCGAGATAGTCGCCGCGCATCCGCAGCACGGGCGTGCCCACGAGCAGGCCCGCGACGGTGGCCGTCAGGACCACGAACGGGATCGCCGCCCAGAAGATCCACCCGAGACCAAGACTCGACTGCGGGGAGATGAGCACCGCCGTCGTGTAGGCACCCACGGCGAAGAAGGCGACGTAGCCGAGGTCGAGCAGCCCGGCGAGCCCGAGCACGATGTTCAGCCCGAGTGCCATGAGCAGGAAGATCGCGGCGATGTTCAGCACCTCGGTCAAGAATGGCCCGAGGAGCTGGGGCAGCAGCCCCAACACGAGCAGGACGAGCACGAGGATCATCAGCCGACCGAGCCGGCGGGACCGTTCGGGCAGCCGCTCGAACCGCTCCCGTACCGGGCGACGTCGCTGCCGGGTCGACAGCACGGACAGGCCGAAGCCCACGACGCCGACCGTGATCGCCCCCGCGACCCGCAACGCCCCGCTCGGCTCGTACAAGAAGTCGGCGATTGGTGCGGTCCACAGCCGCAGGGTGTCCTGGATGCCGCGCAGTATCTGGCCGACGAACGACGCCATCAGACCGAACCCCAGCACCCACAGCGCGGCGGCGAAAACTGCCCGCCGCCAGCGGCGGCCGAGCAGGTGCAGACCGCCGCCGACGATGCCCAAGCCGAGGTTGAACGCGACGATCAAGCCGATTCCGGGGCCTACCCCCTGGTTGAATGTCAGCAGCCGAGGGCCTTGCCGCACCAGGTCTGGCGAGACGTTGATGAATACGCCGCGGATGTTGACCGCGGCGATGAAGATCACGAACGCCGCAAGGACGACTCCGATGGCCAGCCCGGTGATCGCCCCGGCCGTCGGGTTCCGCCACCCGCCGCGTGGCGTCGCGAACCCCTGCAGTACCGGTGGCGGCCGCCCGGCCAGGTAGCCGAAGAGGAACGGGATGCCGCCGAGCGCCAGGTATGCGAGCGAGATCGACGCGAGGATCAGCCGTTCCGAGAATGTCGAGACCATGCCGTTGACTGCGATGAACACGGCGACGAGCCCGCCGACGGGTCCAATCCTCGCCGCGCGCCACAGGTCGACCTGGCGGGCGGGGAGTAGCTCGGCCGCCGCGCCCGGCGCGGCCACGGCGGTGTCGACGTCTTCGGCCATGGCTATCCCCGGTCCTCGCTCACCCGTTCGCCGAGGAGGCCGGTGGGCTTGAAGATCAGTACGAGGATGAGAGCCATGAACGCCACGACGTCCTTGAGCTGATGAGCGGATGGGATGTCGAGGCCGAACAGCACGAGGCTGGGTCCGACCGACTCGACGCTGCCGAGAATGAGCCCGCCCAGCATGGCGCCTATCGGGTTGCCGATCCCGCCGAGCACCGCGGCGGCGAACGCCTTGATCCCGGGCAGGAAGCCGCTGAAGAAGTTGACGCTCTGGAACAACAGTCCGAACAGCAGGCCTGCTGCCCCTGCCATCGCACCGCCGACGACGAACACCCGGGCGATGGTGCGGTCGACGTCGATCCCCATCAGCCTGGCGGTGTCCTGGTCCTCCGCCACGGCGCGCATGGCCCGTCCGGCCTTGGTCTTCTCGATGTACAGGTAGAGAAGGGTCATCATGAGCACGGCCACCACGATGACCAGTAGGTGGATCTTGAGGATCCGGAAACCGGGCAGGCTGAGCCAGCCCTGGAGGACCTCGACCGGAGGGTAGTTTCGCGGCGCGGGTCCGAACAGCCCTCGCACGGTGTACTGCAGGAAGAACGACGCCCCGATGGCGGTGATGAACATGACCAACCGTGGACGGCCGCGCAGCGGCCGGTAGGCGACACGTTCGAGCACCAGGGCGGCCACCGCGGAAACGGTCATGCAGAGGATTAGGACGACGAAGAGTGCGACGAACGGCGCCGCCGCCCAGAGTGCCGTCCTGACCATGGCGGCCGTGGCGAAGAACCCGGTCATCGCGCCGATCATGAAGACCTCGCCGTGGGCGAAGTTGATGAACCCGAGCACGCCGTACACCATCGAGTAGCCAAGTGCGATGAGCCCGTACACCGCGCCCTGCGAGATCCCGAACACGACGAGGTCCCGCCACTGCGCGAGACTGAGGCGGCCACTCGTCAGGCTGTTGAACGCGCCGACGACGACGAGCACGACGACGGCGATCCGCACCAGCCAGAGGAAGCCGTCGACGAACGGGAGCTGAAGAGCCCGCCGCTTGATGACGGGCGCCGGCGGGGGTTTCGTCGCGGCCACGGCTCTCCCTCGTCTCCCTCGGACGTGGCGTCAGGGGCCAGCCGGATCGCCCGTATCACGGGCGGTCCGGCTGTGCTCCCCGTTATCAGGGTTCGTGTGTGAACTTGACGTTCCCGCGAACGTCGGAGATCTTCTCCTGTTCCTGGGTGTTCTGCACGATGTCGATCTTCGCGTCTGCACAGTCCCCGAACTTGTCGCAGCGCAGTGACCCGGTCAGGCCCTCGAAGTTCTTGGTCGCGTACAGCGCGTCCATCAGCTTCTTGCGGTCGATCTGGATCGTGCCGTCGTCCTCACGGACGGCGGTCTTCCTGATCGCGGCGTGGAGCATGTTGAACGCGTCGTAGGCATGGGCGTGGAACGACTGGATCGGCTTCTCGCCGAACTTCTCCTCGTACTTGCCCACGAACTCCTGGTAGGGCGAACCCGTCGGGGTGGCCGGGCCGGAGAAGTACATCCCCTCCGTTGCCTTGATGACGACGAACGTGTCCGAGAGCAGACCGTCGGCCCCCATGAGCTTCTCGGCGTTGCGCAGCTCAGGGAACTCCTTGGCCTGCCGGACGATGAAGTCCGCCGCCGGCTGGAAGATGGGGAAGAACACGAGGTCCGGCTTCTTGGCAGCCACCTCGGTCAGGATCGGCCGCATGTCGGTGGCGCTCTTGTCCACGGCGGTCGCCAGGGCCACCTTCCCGCCCTGCTCCTTGAACGCGGCGCCGAACGCGTTGGCCAGACCCTCGGTGTACGGGTCACCGTCGTGGATCGTGACCGCTCTCTTCGCCTTCAGCCTCTCGAGGGCGAAGGTGGCGGCCGCCTGGCCCTGGATGACGTCGTTGTGTGCAGTGCGGAAGTAGCCCTTGTGGTTGTCGGCTCCTTTCTTGCCGCGCAGGTTGGACGTGAGCGACGGCGAGGTGTTCGATCCGGAGATCATCGAGATGCCTTTGTCCGCGAGGATCCCCATCGCGGGCACCGCCGCACCCGAGCAGCTCGTCCCCACCACGCCGACGATCTGCGGGTCCGCCGCGAGCTTCTGCGCGGCCGTAGTCCCGCCCTCCGCGAGGCACTGCGCGTCCTCGACTTCGAGCTCGAGGTCGTGCCCGAACAGCTTGCCGCCCTTGTCGTCCATGGCGACCCTGAGAGCCCGCTGCTGGTCCTCGCCCAGGCTCGCGTCGGCACCGCTGATGACCTGGATGGCGCCGACCTTTATCGGCTGGTCGGGGCGGACCGTCACCGCCCCTAGCGGACCTGGCGTGAACTCCGCGGCCTGCTCTTCTGCGGGGGCGCATGCGGAGGCAGCGAGCGCGAGAGCGCCGATTAGTGCGGGTATGAGGGTTACGCGAGGTTTCATGGCCCCTCCTCCCGGAGCCGTTGGCTACGACCCCTTTCGACTTGGACGATACGCCCGCCACGCAGGGGGGGGACCGGATCTTCTCCGAACCGCAATCGGTCGAACGGGCAGGTCGGTGCGGTCGCGACTGGACGAGCACGGGAGGTGACCGAGCCGACACAGGCCGCACAGGTGGAGCGTGCCCGACGGCGGCAGGTGATCAGGCCGGGCCGATGAGATCCCAGCGGTTGCCGGCGATGTCCAGGAACACTGCGACGCGGCCGAAGGGTTCGGTGCGTGGTTGGGTCACGAACTCCACGCCGGCGGACTGCAGACGGGCGTACGTGGCGTCGAAGTCGTCGACGCGCAGGAAGAAGCCGACGCGGTTCGCCGCCTGTCGGCCGACGGTGGCCGACTGCTCGGCGCCGTCGGCGCGGGCGAGCAGGATGCCGGTCTCGGCCCCCGGCGGCCGCACCACCACCCAGCGCTTGGGCCGCCCGTCGTTGGTCAGCGAAGCGCTGTCCTCGACCAGCTCGAACCCGAGCACACCGACGAAGAAGTCGATTGCCGGGTCGTACTCGGCGACCACCAACGCGACGAGATGGAGATGCACCGCGCAAGCCTAGGGCAGCTGGGTTCCTCCGCGCTCACGAGAGCGGCTCGGCGTGCAGCTTCTCCTCGCGCCGGCCCCAGTATCTGGTCACCACGTCGAGGACGACGGAGACGTCGTGGGAGACGACGCCGGGCAGCGTGCCCATATCGGCGGCGAGAAAGTCGGCGAGGTTGCGTTCGTGCGCGAAGACGCTGTGGAACAACACCGACGACCGGCCGGCCACGGTGACGATGTACCGCGCCGCCGGGTGTTCCGCGAGGGTGGTCGCGAGCTGCGGCATCTGCCCCGGGGCGGCGACGAGCGAGACCACCACCTCCAACGGGTGGCCCAGCAGGCCGGGCTCCACCTCCACGCGGGGCACGAGGATCCTGCGCTGCAGCAAGGACGTGATCAACCGGTATGCCGTCGACGTGCTCGTGCCGAGTGTCCGTGCCGCGCTGGCCGCCGACGTTCGCCCGTCGACCTGCAGCAGCCGCAGCACTGCTCGCTCGTCGTCGCGCAGCTGCACCGGTGTCGAGGCCGGCAGGTTCGGTTCCGTGACGCCACCGAGTGCCAGTTCCTGTGTCGCGTCGAGGCGGCGCAGCCGCCAGCCGGCGCCGGTCGCGTAACAGCCGAGGCCGACCTCCGTGCGGGTGGCGAGCACGCCGCGGATGGACGGCAGCCGCTGGCTGAGTAGCTCGGGCACCTGTTCGCGGTGGTACGGGTGCACGACGCAGTACACGTCGGCGCCGCCGGTGGTGAGCGCCACGTACTGCGCGTCCGGCAGCTGGCTGATCTCCGCGGCCACCGCCGGCGTCCGCCCGGCCTCGGTCTCGATCCAGATGTGCTGCGGGTGCGTCTGCGACCGCGCCCACCACGGCACGTCGGCAGCGAAGCCGAGCACCCGCTGCTGCTGTAACCGGCGCAGCCGCCGGCTCACCGTAGCCACCGAGACGCCGAGGGCCGCAGCGAGCAGCCGGTTCTCTGCGCGCGGCGACACCTGGAGGGCGGCGATCAGGTCGAGGTCGGCGGCGGTCAGCTCGACCGACGTCTGGTGATGCTCACTCGTCCGCACCGTCATGAACGAATATCCCTCTGAGTAGCCACTGATTGACAATATTACGACAGATACGCCACTGTGATGGGCGTTATTTGCACCCCCGGCCGCGTGTCGACGGGATTCTGGAGTGGGCATGCCCGAACCGCTGCTGCTGACCAACGCCACGGTGCTCGACCCGGGCACCGGCGAGTACGCCGAGGCAGACGTGCTCGCGCTCGACGGCCGGATCACGGAGGTGGGACCGGGCTCGCGGCACCTGCGGACGCCCGGCGGCTGGACCTGGCGGGGCAGTACGTGCTGCCGGGGCTCGTCGACTGCCACGTGCATCTCGCGGCGATCAGCGCCGACCTGTCCTCGCTGCTGACCTCGCCGGCGAGCTACGTGGTCGCAGGCGCCATCCGCCGGATGGGCGCGATCCTCGACCGTGGGTTCACCACCGTACGTGACACCGGCGGTGGCGACTGGGGGTTGGCGCGTGCACAGCAATGTGGCTGGGTCCGCGGCCCGCGGCTGTTCTACGGCGGTCGCAGCCTCAGCCAGACCGGCGGGCACGGTGACAAGTTCGCGCGGGGTGAGCGGAAGCTGTCCGACGAAGGCTGCTGCACCGGCACGGCCAGGGTCGCCGACGGGGTCGATGCCGTGCGTCTGGCGGCGCGACGAGCTGCGCAAGGGCGCGTTCCACATCAAGGTGCACGCGTCCGGTGGGGTGTCGTCGCCGGACGACCGGGTCAACTCCACGCAGTACTCCACCGACGAGCTGCGTGCGGTCGTGGCCGAGGCGACTGCCGCGGACAGGTACGTCACTGCACATGCGTATCCGGCCCGGGCGATCAACCGCGCGCTGGATGCGGGTGTCCGCTGCATCGAACACGGCAACCTGCTCGACGACACCAGCATCGAGCTGTTCAGGCGGTACGAGGCGTGGCTGGTGCCGACCCTGGTCACGTACGCGGCGCTGAAGGCCGAAGGGATGGCGCACGGGCTGCCGAAGGTGAGCTGGGAGAAGGTCGACGATGTCCTGCACGACGGCCTGACGGCGCTGGCGCGCGCGTACGAGGCCGGCGTGAACCTCGCGTACGGCACCGACCTGCTGGGGGAGATGAACCGCAGGCAGTGTGAGGAATTCCGGATCCGCGCCGAGGTCCAGGAACCGATCGATGTGATCCGGGCAGCGACAACGGCGGCCGCCGAGCTCCTCGGGGCGGTCGGTGAGGTCGGCGTGGTCCAGCCGGGCGCGCACGCCGACCTCATCGTGGTCGACGGTGACCCGCTCGACGACATCGAAGTACTCGCGCAGCCGGATCGGCACCTGCAGCTGGTCGTCCAGGCCGGCACCGTCGTCGCCGATCACCGCGGTGCGCGTGCCTGACACCTGACGTCGCCCGCCCGGCGAGAGGAGTGCTCGTGAACGTCGGTCTCACAACTGCCGTCCTGGTCGGCTACTTCGCCCTCATGGTGGGCTTGAGTGTCTGGTACGGCCGCCGGGTCAAGACCGACGACGACTTCGTCGTCGCGGGCCGCCAGTTACCTCGCCTGGTGCTCACCGGCACACTGCTCGCGACCTGGACCGGTGCCGGGACGATCGTGGCGCGGGCCAACTTCTCCTACACCTATGGCCCGTTGGCCAGCATCTTGTACAGCATCGGCGCGCCGCTCGGTATCGCCGTCATGTACTTCTTCCTGGCATCCCGGATCAGGGCGCTCGGCAAACGGACGGTGCCGGAGATCATCGAGCTCAGGTACGGCCGCAAGGTCCGCCTCCTGTCGGCGGGGGGCGATCATCATCGCGTACATCGCTATCGCGTCGGAGCAGGTGCGGGCACTCGGCTACCTGCTCAACATGGCAACCGGGGTGCCGACGATGTACGGCGAGATCATCGGCCTCGCGCTCGTCATCGGCACCGCGGTGCTCGGTGGGATCCTCTCGTTGGCGTACACGGACGCGATCAGTGCACTTCTCATCACCGTCGCGCTGTTCGGTGGCACCATCGCCACCTTGATCGCGGTCGGCGGCTTCGACGGGCTCTTCGCGAGCCTGCCGGAGCAGCAGACGACGTGGACCGGTGGGTTGACGGTGATGCAGCTGCTCGGCTTCGGGCTGCCGACGCTGATGCTGTTCCTCGGCGACCAGAACATGTACCAGCGGTTCGGCTCCGCACGTGATCCCGGCGTCGCCAAGAAAGCCGCGATGGGGTTCTTCTTCGGTGACATCTTCTTCTACGCCGCGGTGCTGATCATGGCGTCGTGTGCCGCCGTGCTGCTACCGGGGATCGCGGCGGACACGGCGATCCTGCGGCTGGCCACGGATTCACTTCCGGCCGTCCTCGGCGTCGCCTTGTTGGTCGCCGCGACGGCTTTCATGATCACGACGGGCAACTCCTACCTGCGGTCCACTGCGACCAACCTCGTGCAGGACCTCTATGCCAGTCTGACCAGACGTACACACCTCGGGCCACTACCTGTTGCTGACCCGGCTGGCCATCGTGCTGCTCGGCGTGTTCGCGTTCACGATTGGCAAGTTCTTCCCGAGCGTGCTGGAGATCCAGCTCTTCGCCTACACCATGTACGGCGCGGTCATCACGCCCTGCCTGCTTGCCGTGTTCGTCACCAAGCGGGTGACGCCGGTCGGTGCCGCGGCGTCCATGCTGACGGGTATCGCCGCCACCATCACGTGGGAGTTCGTGCTGGACAAGCCGTACGACTGGAACAGTGTGTTGTTCTCGCTGCCGCTGTCGGTGCTGGCGTTGGTGATCGGCAGTGCGCTGACCAAGCCGCGCGTCGAGACACCTGTCGAGGAAACGGTCCAGAGCTGACCCGGCTGGTCGTCAGCCGTGCAGCTGGGCGAGGATGTCGGCCGCCGGGATGGAGCCGGGTGGGCGGTGGTCGACCGCCAGTTGGCGGGTCACGTGTTGCAGGGCCGCGTTGGCTGGTGTGGGGACGCCGTGTAGGCGGCCGAGGAGCACGATCTCGCCGTTGAGGTAGTCGGCTTCTGCGTCGCCGGTGGCGCGTTGCAGGCTCTGCCAGGTGGAGCTGCCGCCGCGGATGCGGCCGTCGATGTCGCCGAGCTCGAGGAGGTCCGCGCGGCGCGTTCGGTCCTCGTCGCGGCTGGCGAAGCAGCGGGCGGCGGCGGTCAACACGGCCTCGCCTTCGGTGAGCGCACGGGCGGCGAGCTCCGCGTTCTGCTCGCCGGGGCCGCACGCAGCGTCCACGGCGTTGCGCAGGTTGGTCAGCAGCTTGCGGTGTTTCCACCGCATGATGTCCTCGACGGCGTACGCGTCGAAGGTAGACGCGCGGAACGCGGCGGCCACGTCGCGCGCTACGTCGTCGACGCCGCCGGGGTAGCGGCCGATGTCGAGCAGCCCGGTGACGGGTGTGGACCAGGCCTGCACGACGCCGGGCTCGAGGAACGTCGCGGGACAGTTCACGTTCACGCCGTAGACGCGGGAGAACAACCGCAGCGCCGCGGGCTCGTTGGCGACGCCGTTCTGCAGGCACACGACCGGCGTCTCCGGTGGCGCCGCCGAGGCGAGGTCCGTCAGCACGGCGGGTAGCTGCTGGCTCTTCACCGCGACGAGCGCCACCGGCCCGGCGGTCCAGTCGACGGTACGCAGGTCGTCCGTCGCCCGGACGTCGAGGGTGGCTGTGCCTGCCGGCGACTCGACGCGCAGGCCGTCCGCCGCCATCGCCGCCAGGTGTGCGCCGCGCGCGACGAAGGTGACGGCGTACCCGGCCTCCTGCAGCCGGGCGCCGACGACACCGCCGACCGCGCCGGCTCCGATGATCACGAAGTTCACGACGGTAAGCCTGCCACGGCTACGTCGTGGGTTCGGTGCGCCGTACCAGGGTGGCGAGCTGGTCGGGGGCGAAGATGGTGTCGGCGAGCAGGTACGACAGGCCGACGGCGCCCGCCTGCAGGTCGAGCCGGCTGGCCGCGATCTCCAGCGACCGCGTCGCCAGCGGCAGCGAGCGTTGGTACACCAGCTCCCGCACGCCGGCGAGCAGGTGCTGCTCGGCGGCGGCGAGCTGGCCCGCGAACACGACCACGGACGGGTTCAGCAGGCTCACGGCGCTGGCCACCGACGCACCGAGGATCCGCCCGCCGCGGCGGATCAACCGGGTGGCCGTCGGATCACCGGCCTGGACGAGCGCGACCACGTCGTCCACGGCCGCGGTCTGGTAGCCCTCGGCGCGCAGGTCGCGGGCGACCGCCCAGCCGCCGACGTACGCCTCGACGCAGCCGACGTTGCCGCAGTGGCACTCCGGCGGTGTGTCGTCGGCGATCTCCGCCCTGGTGTGCCCGATGTCGCCGGCCGCACCCTGTGCGCCGCGCAGCACCTTGCCGTCGGCCACTACGCCCGAGCCCACTCCGGTGCCGACCTTGATCATCAGCAGGTGCGCGGTGTCGGGGTACTCGGCGCGGTGTGCGCCGTACGCCATCGCGTTGACGTCGTTGTCCACGACCACCCGGCAGTCGTACTCGGCGGCGAAGTAGCCGGGGATGTCGTAGCCGTCCCAGCCGGTCATGATCGGTGGGCTGACCACGCGGCCGGTCGCGAACTCCACCGGGCCCGGCACGCTGATGCCGATGCCGCGTACGTCGGCGGCGGTCCGGTCGGCGTCGTGCAGCAGTTCGGTGAACAGATTCGTCACCTGGTCGAGCACCGGCTGCGGCCCGTCCGCGATGTCGTGCTTCGCCTCGCGCTCGTCCTGGATGCTGCCGGCGAGGTCGCAGACGGCCACCCGCATGCCGGACGCGCCGAGGTCCGCCACCAGCAGCACGCCTGCGGTGGTGTCGAAGGCGAACGTGGTGGGGCGCCGGCCGCCGGTGGACGCGCTCGCACCCGCAGGGCGGATCAGCGCGGTGCCGAGCAGCGTGTCGAGACGGCCGTTCACCGTGGACCTGGCGAGCCCGGTGCGCTCGACGATCTCCGCGCGGGTGAGCGGGCCGTGGCTGCGGATCAGGTCGAGCAGCTCGCCGGCCCCGGACAGCCTGCTCTCGATGCCCTCCATGCCGCCGCCTCCGACCTTTTAGCTTGCGTGGGACCACTATATGGCAATCTTCTGTATTGACAACGTCATAAGTGTGCGTATTCTTGCTCCTTACGGGGACAGAAGTCTGGCTCTCGTTACAGGAGGCGCAGTGGCTTCACAGGTGAAGCACCGGCTCATCGCGACGGTCGCCGTCGCGAGTGCACTCATGACCGCCTGCTCGGACTCCCCGGACGGGGAGAGCGGTGGTGACGTCAAGACCGCCGCGGTCATCAAGGGGCTGGACAACCCCTTCTTCCAGGCGATGAAGCAAGGCATCGAGGCGGAGTCGAAGGCCGGCGGCGGCGAGGTCACCGTGCAGGCCGCGAACTCCATCACCGACACGACCGGCCAGGCCGACAAGCTCGACGCGCTGGCGCTGCAGGACTACGGCTGCTACCTGGTCAACCCGATCAGCGGCACCAACCTGACCCAGTCGCTGGCCAAGGTGAGCGCGAACGACAAGCCGATCGTCAACATCGACAGCCCGGTGGACGCGTCGGCGGCGAAGCGCGCCAAGCTCGACATCGCGACGTACATCGGCACCGACAACGTCGCCGCCGGGCGGCTGGCCGGCAAGGAGATGCTGAAGCATCTCGACTCCGGCGACCAGGTCGCGCTTGTCGGCGGTATTGCCGGCGACGTGACCAGCCAGGCCAGGCTCACCGGCTTCAAGCAGGCGGTGCGCGGCAAGCTCGAGGTGAAGCAGACCGTCGCGGCCGACTGGGACCGGCAGAAGGCACTGACCGACGCGCAGGACATCATGCGCGGCAACTCCGGCATCAAGGGCTTCTTCGTCGCGAACGACGACATGGGCCTCGGTGTCAGCCGTGCCGTGGCCAACGCAGGCAAGACCGGTGACGTCGACGTGATCAGCGTGGACGGGATCGAGGACGGCCTGGAGGGCGTGAAGGACGGCAAGCTCACCGCCAGCGTCGCGCAGTACCCGTACACCATGGGCACGATGGGCATGGAGGCGTGCGCAGCGGCCGCCGCGGGCAAGAAGCTGCCGAAGCAGGTGGACGCGCCCGTGCAGCTGGTGACCGAGGACACCGCCGACAAGGCGCTGAAGGCGTTCCCGAAGCCGTTCCAGCCGTACGACGACCCGTTCCGCGACAAGGCGGACTGATGGCCGCTGTGCAACGGGATCCGGCCGTCGACGCGGTGCCGGTGACCGCACGGCTGCGCGACGTCGGCTTCTGGGCCGAGTGGGCCGCGGCAGTGGGCCTGGTGGCGATCGTGCTGGTGTTCGGCGTTCTCGACGCCACCTTCCTCAGCATCGGCAACATCGAGGCGCTGCTGGTGTCCGCGGCGATGCTGGTGATCCTCGCGGTGGGGCAGTCGTTCGTCATCGCGTCCGCGGGCATCGACCTGTCCATCGCGTCCACCATGACGTTCGCCGCGGTGGTGCTCGGTTGGGCGTACGCCAGCGGCTGGGGTACGGCGATGTCGTGCGTCGCCGCCGTCATAGCGGGTGCCGCCGTCGGCTGCCTCAACGGCCTGCTGGTGGCGAAGGCGAAGATCACCGACTTCGTGGTGACGCTTGGCTCGCTGTCCGCGGCGTCCGCCGGCGCGTTGATCCTCTCTGGCGGCAACCCGCGCGACGTGGAGAGCATGTTCCTGTTGCAGTTCACCACCGGCAGCATCGGGCCGATCGGTTACCCGGTCATCGCCGCCGCGGTGATCGCTGTAGTCGCGCACGTGGTGTGGTTCCGCACCAGGTTCGGTGTGCACCTGCTCGCCACGGGCGGCAACAACGAAGCGGCCCGTGCGATGGGCATCAACACGGCACGCGTGAAGATCGCCGTCTACACCATGTCCGGTGTGCTCGCCGGTGTGGCCGCCATCCTGCTGGTGTCGCGCATCGGCGCGGCGGAACCGGCAGCGAACCTCAACTACCTGCTCAACTCGGTGGCGGCCGTGGTGCTCGGCGGGGTGAGCCTGTACGGCGGCAAGGGCACCGTGCTCGGCCCGGTGCTCGGCGCGCTGCTGCTCACCAGTCTGGTGAACGGCCTCACGCTGCTCGGCGTATCCCAGTTCTACCAACCGCTCGCGGTCGGCGTGATCGTCGTCGCTGCGGCGTTCCTCGCGAGGTACCAGCGATGACCGGCACCACAGGCGACCTGCTGCAGATCCGCGACCTCAGCAAGGCGTTCGGCAACGTCCGTGCCGTCACCGACGTGTCGATCTCGGTGAAGCGTGGCGAGATCACCGCGATCATCGGTGACAACGGCGCGGGTAAGTCGACGCTCATCCGCTGCATCGCCGGCGTGCACACACCGGACGAAGGCGTGCTGGTGTTCGACGACGAGCCGGTGAAGTTCTCCTCGCCCGAGGACGCCCGGCGCGCCGGCATCGAGACCGTGCACCAGAACCTCGCGCTCGTCGAAGACCTCACCGTCACGCAGAACCTGTTCCTCAACCGCGAACGGGTGTGCGGGTTCGGGCCGGTGGCGCTGCTCGACCGTAAGGCCATGGCGCGCGAGGCACACGACATGCTGTCGCGCCTCGCCGTAAACGTCCCTTCGGTGCGTGCGCGGGTACGCAAGCTGTCCGGCGGGCAACGGCAGGGGGTCGCGATCGCGCGCGCCGCCGGTTGGGGCTCCAAGCTCGTCATCATGGACGAGCCGACGGCCGCGCTCGGTGTGCAGGAGACGGCAAAGGTCGAAGAGCTGATCCGGGCGCTGCGCGAGGACGGCCTCGCGGTGCTGATCATCAGCCACAACTTCGACCAGGTGATGCGGCTGTCCGACCAAGTGTGGGTGATGAGGTCGGGGCGTCTGGTGGGTGGCCGCCGGTCGGCCGACACCACAGGGGACGAACTGGTGGCCATGGTCACCGGAGCCGTTGCGGGCTAAGGAGATCGATGAACAAGCTGGGCATCCACGCGCTCGTCTGGGTCGGTGGCTGGAGTGAGCCGGAGGCGCGCCACGCGATCTCGGCGTCCGCCGCGGCCGGCTACGACCTGATCGAGATCCCCGTGCTCGACCCCGGCACCGTCGACGCCGCCGGCACCCGCAGGTTGCTGGACGAGTACGGGCTTGCCGCCGGCTGCTCGCTCGGACTGAGCTTCGACGCCGACATCTCCAGTCGCGACCCGGCGGCCGTGGCTCGCGGGCAGGAGCTGCTCGACGCCGCTCTCGCCGTGGCGAAGGGCGTGGGTGCCGACTACCTCGGCGGCGTGATCTACTCCGCACTCGGCAAGTACGCCCAGCCGGTCACCGACGCCGGGCGGAAGAACTGCGTGGACTCGTTGGCACGGTTGGCCGACAGGGCGGCCGCCGACGGCATCACGCTCGGCCTCGAGGTCGTCAACAGGTACGAGAGCAACGTGCTCAACACCACCGAGCAGGCGCTCGCGCTCATCGACGACATCGGCGCGGACAACGTGGTCGTGCACCTCGACACGTACCACATGAACATCGAGGAGCCCGACTTCACGACACCGGTCGAGCAAGCCGGGGGGCGGCTCGGCTACGTGCACGTAGGGGAGGGCCATCGCGGTTACCTGGGTACGGGGACGGTCGACTTCGCGGAGTTCTTCCGCGCCCTGCACCAGGCGGACTATGGCGGCGTGATCACGTTCGAGAGCTTCTCGTCCGCGGTGGTGAACCCGACGCTGTCGTCGAACCTCGCGGTGTGGCGCAACCTGTGGAGCGACGGCGTGGACCTCGCGACGCACGCGAAGCAGTTCGTGGTCGACGGCCTGGCCGCCGCAGGCGATGCCTGAGCCGTGCCTGCTCGGTGTTGACCTCGGCACCAGCGGGGTTAAGGCCCTCGCGCTCAGGCTCGACGGCCGGGTGCTGGCCGAGGCGGTGCGCGAGTACCCGGTCGAGGTGGCCGGGCCTGGCTGGGCGGAGACCGACCCGACGCTGTGGTGGCAGGCCACTGCAGCGGCCGTGCGTGAGGTGCTCGCCAGCGGTACGTACGACGTCGTGGGCATCGGTGTCGACGGCCAGATGCACGGTGTCGTGCTGTGCGACGGCGCCGGCGTGCCGGTACGTCCGGCGTTGTTGTGGCCGGACACCAGGGCACAGGCCGAGGTGGAGCAGTGGCGGCGGCTCGCGGAGCCGCAGCGCGCCGCGCTTGCCAACCCGTTGGTCGCAGGCATGGCGGGCCCGCTGCTGCTGTGGGTCGAACGCCACGAGCCGCAGGCGTACGCGCGAGCGCGCGTTGCGCTGAGCCCGAAGGACTGGCTGCGCTACCGCCTGACTGGCGAGTTCGCCACCGACCCCTCGGATGCCTCGGCCACCCTGTTGTGGGACGTGCCCGGCGATCGTTGGGCCACCGAGACGGTCGACGCCGTGGGCCTCGACCGTGCGCTGCTGCCCGAGGTGCGGCCGTCCGGTGCGCTCGCCGGGCAGCTCACCGCCGCAGCCGCGGGGGAGCTGCGGCTTGCGGAGCACGGCCAGCCGGTGGCCGTCGGGGCCGGTGACACGGCGGCCGCGGTGTTCGCCACCGGCCTGCGCGATCCCGGCGATGCACAGCTGTCCGTGGGTTCCGGTGCGCAGCTCGTGCGGCCGCTGCACCGGCCGACCGGCACGGCGGACCCGCGCACGCACGTCTACCGGGCGGCCACGCACGACGCGTCGAGCCGTTGGTACGCCATGGCGGCGGTGCAGAACGCGGGCATCGCGCTCGACTGGGTACGCGGTCTGCTCGGCCTGGCGTGGGACGACCTCTACGCCGCCGCGGCTGCCGGGCCCGGCGAGGTGACCTTCGTGCCGTACCTCACCGGTGAGCGCTCGCCCGTGCTCGAGCCCCGCTCGCTTGGCGCGTGGCTCGGCATGGGTCTCGCCACCGACCGTGCCACCTTGGCAGGCGCAGCCGTCGAGGGCGTGGCCTTCGCCATCAGGCACGCGTACGAGGCGCTGCCGTCCGCGCAGCAACCGGCCGAGGTGCGGCTGACCGGCGGCGGTGGTTCTTCACCCGTGTTCCGTGCCCTGCTCGCGGATGTGCTCGGGCTGCCGTTGCGGCCGACGGCGTTGCGCAGCGCATCGGCCGTCGGCGCGGCTATGCTCGGCGCTGCGGCGGCCGGGTTGGCGCAACCGGCTGTGTCGTTGGTCACTGGCGACCTGGTGGAGCCGGGTCGGCCGGGCCGGTACGAGCAGGCGTACCAGCGCTATCGCGACTCCGTGGCACGGTTACGTCGTGCTCAGGGCTGACAACGGCGATTGTTCTCGTACAAAGCCCGTCTTGTGCGGCTCGGTCGGCGGGCGGCAGGCTGTGGCGACGAGAAGGGGGAGTGCATGGCAGCGGTAGCGGATGTGGTCGTGGTCGGTGGCGGTGTCGTCGGTGCCAGCATCGCTTTCCACCTCGCCCGGTTGGGCGCGGGCGCCGTGACGCTGCTCGAACGCAGCGAGCGGCTCGCGGCCGGGGCGACCGGTCGTTCCGGCGCGCTCGTGCGCACGCACTACACCAACGAGCCCGAGGCCGCCATGGCGTGGGCGGCGGTGCCGTGGTTCGAGGAGTGGGCGGAACGCGTCGGCGGCAGCTGCGGCTTCGTGCAGACCGGGTTCGTGCAGCTCGTGCTGCCCGAGGACAACGACCTGCTGCGTGCCCACGTCGCGATGCAGCAGCGGGTCGGCATCGACACCCGGCTGGTCGACGCAGCGGAGCTCCGTACGCTGGAACCGGCGCTTGCCGTGCGCGACGGCGAGCTGGCGGCGTACGAGCCGCGGAGCGGATACGCCGACCCGGTCGCGACCACCGAAGGCTTCGCGGCCGCGGCGCAACGGCACGATGCCACCGTGCGGTTGGACGAGCCGGTGCTTTCCCTGCAGCAGCAGGGATCCCGCGTCACGGGGGTGGTGACCGCCGCCGGCACGATTGCCGCGGACGTGGTCGTGCTCGCCAACGGCTGGTGGTCGAAGGCCATGCTCGCCGACATCGGTGTGGACGTGCCGATCGACCCGTACCGGGCGCAGCGCACGCTGGTCGAGCGGCCGGCTTCGCTGCGCGGTGAGCGCGGTCACCTGACCGTCATCGACCGCAGGCACGGCATCTACACCCGGCCGCACGGGACGGACAGCACGCTCGTGGGCCTGAGCTCCGCGTCGCAACCGAGCCCGCTCGACTCCGGCGAAGCCTCCGAGGTGGACCGGGAGTTCCCGGACCGCGCGAGAGCACGCTTGGCCGCCGCACTGCCGGCGTTCGCCGACTCGGCCGTACGCGACTCGGCTGCGGGGCCGCTCGACGTCACGCCTGACCGGTGCTGCCTGCTCGGCCCCGTCGATGGCGTCGAGGGACTACAGCTGGCCGTCGGGATGAGCGGCGGCGGCTTCAAGAAGGCGCCGGCGATCGGTGCGTGCATCGCGGAACTGGTCGTCGAAGGACGCGCTTCCGCCGCGCCGATCGAACCGTTCGACCCCGATCGGTTCACCCGCGGAGGTGCGATCGAGAGCACCGCGTACCGTGTCGGCGGGGGACCCGAGGAATCGCGAGAAGCCCTGGTGCACTGACGGCACGGGCGAACCACGTTGAAGTACGGCTACGGAGGTTACATGTCTTTGCATCGTCTTTGTCGGCTTGGTGTTGCCTTTACGGCGGCAGCGCTCGTTGCCCTGACCGCGTGTGGTGGCGGTGGATCAGGCGGTTCCGATCCTGAGTCGTCCGAGGGTGGTGCGAAGGGCAAGCTGCCGAAGGTCGAGAAGGTCCAGAGCATCGCGGACGCGGTGCCGGCGGAGATCCGCAAGAAGGGCTCGATGACCGTCGTGATGAGCACGTCCAGCGTGCCCGCGCACTTCGAGACGGACAGCGGGATGAAGGGCGTGGACCCCGATCTCGCCGTGCTCCTCGGCAAGGTGATGGGTCTGAAGGTCGATGTGAAGGGCGTGCCGCTCGACGGGATCATCCCCGGCCTGCAGGCGAAGCGATACGACGTCGTGCTCTCCCAGTTCTCGCCGACCGCGGACCGCGCGAAGGCCGTCGACTTCGTGAACTACGCGCAGTCCGGCACCTCGCTCGGTGTGGCCAAGGGGAACCCGAAGAAGCTCGACGTGAAGAACCTGTGCGGTGCCACCATCGGTGTGCAGAAGGGCTCGTTCCAGAGCGTCGAGGTGATCCCCGACATCGACAAGAGGTGCAAGAAGCAGGGCGAGAAGCCGGTGCAGATGAAGACGTTCCGCGACTCCAGCGCCTCGTTGCTCGCGTTGAACAGCTCGCGGGTGGACGGTCTGCTGCTCGACTCGCCGGTGCTCGGCTACGCGGTGAAGCAGTCCAAGGGCAAGATCGAGGCCGCCGGCACCATCAACCCGAACCCGGTCGCGATCGGCTCGGTGAAGGGCAGCGGTATGGAGAAGCCGATCCAGCAGGCGCTCGAGCACCTGAAGAAGGACGGCGCGTACGACAAGGTGTTCGCCCGCTGGGGCCTGCAGGAGACCACGCTCGACGAGGGCGAGTTCAAGATCAACGAGATCCAGGCCGGCTGACAAGTGGCAGTCGTCGACAGTCCGCAGCCGGAACCTGGCCAGGGCTCGCCCCTGGCCAGGTTCCTCGGCCGCGGGAGCAAGCTGACGGTCGGCAACAGCCTGCCCGCCGCAGTGCTGTTGCTTTTGCTGGTGCTTTTGCTGCGTAGTGTGCTGACGAACGAGAACTTCCAGTGGGACGTCGTCATCCACTACTTCACCAGCAAGGCGATCCTGCTGGGGCTGTTGCGGACGATCGAGCTCACCGTGCTCACCATGGTGATCGCGATCCCGTTGGGCACGGTCCTCGCGCTCATGCGGGTCTCGAGCAACCCGGTGCTCGCCGCGGTGGCCGCGGCGTACGTCTGGCTGTTCCGGGGCACGCCGTTGCTGGTGCAGCTGATCTTCTGGTTCAACCTCTCGGCGCTGTACCCGCGCATCTCCATCGGCATCCCGTTCGGTCCCGAGCTCGTGTCGGGTAGCGCGAACGCATTGATCACACCGTTCGTCGCCGCGTTGCTCGGCCTCGGGTTGCACGGGTCCGCGTACATGTCCGAAGTCGTGCGCGGTGGTCTGCTCGGCGTCGACCGGACCCAGGTGAAGGCGGCCAGGGCGCTTGGCATGACCAGGCGTACGACGTTCCTGCACATCGTCTGGCCGCAGGCGTTCCGGCTGATCATCCCGCCGATGGGCAACCGCACCATCTCCGAGTTGAAGGACACCGCGTTGGTGAGCGTGATCGCCATGCCCGATCTGCTGTACAGCGCCGAGATCATCTACTCGCGCACGTTCGAGACCATCCCGCTGCTCATCGTGGCGAGCATCTGGTACCTGATCGTGGTCTCCGTGCTGACCATCGGGCAGCGACTGCTCGAACGGCGGCTCGGCAAGGGCCTTGGCGACGGGTCGATGGCATGACGGCCGAGGACGCACAGGAGGTGAGCGAGGCCGTGGCCGACGACAGGCCGATGGTCGAGGTCAACGGAGTGTGGAAGAGCTTCGGCAAGACCGAGGTGCTGCGCTCGATCGACCTGACCGTCGCGCGCGGTGAGGTGGTCTGCGTGCTCGGCCCTTCCGGGTCGGGCAAGAGCACCCTGCTGCAGTGCATAAACCACCTGGAGCCGATCGACGCCGGTGAGATCTACGTCGACGGTGAGCGCGTCGGGTACACCGACCGCAACGGCAAGGTGCGGGAGATGTCGGACAAGACGATCTCCAAGCAGCGGCAGGGCATCGGCATGGTGTTCCAGCAGTTCGGGTTGTTCGGGCACATGTCCGTGCTCGACAACGTGATGGCCGGTCCGCGGCTGGTGAAGAACCAGTCCAGGCTGACGGCGGCCGAGCGTGCCCGTGAGCTACTCGCGCGGGTGGGGCTGGAGGACAGGACGGAGTCGCGGGTCACCCAGCTCTCCGGCGGCCAGCAGCAGCGGGTCGCCATCGCGCGGGCACTCGCCATGGACCCCAAGCTCATGCTGTTCGACGAGCCGACGTCGGCGCTCGACCCCGAGCTGGTGGGTGAGGTGCTCGACGTGATGAAGGACCTCGCCCAGTCGGGCATGACGATGATCGTCGTCACGCACGAGATCGGCTTCGCGCTACGCGCCGCCGACCGCGTCGTGTTCATGGACGAGGGAAAGGTGGTCGAGTCCGGCGATCCGCACGAGACCATCAACAACCCGACGACCGAACGCACTCAGCGGTTCCTCGCAAAGATGCTCTGAGGGTCACCGCTGTCGGCGTCATGGCCGTGGGTACGCAGCGCCTGCACGACAGTGCGGTCGACCGCGTCTCGGTCGTCCGAACCCGTGTCGATGGACACGATGTACCGGCCGACCCGGAGCAGCCGAGCACCGTCGGCTGCTCCGGGCATCGGCCGCTCCTGGTCCGCACCCGCCCGGCGCCTACCGTTCCGCCCGAACATCACCGTGGCCTGCCCGGGTGTGCGGGCGACCCATAGCACCTGGACGAGAGTGCGGTAGTGGTAGCAGCGTTGCTGCGGGATCGACTGGTTCCCGATCCGCTGGTCCTCGCCGACGAGGTCGCTCTTCGTGACGCCGGGTACGTCGGCGAGCGGTGCACAGGCTCTCGGCCAGTCCTTCACCGCGACACCGGCCAGCTCGGTCGGTGGCTCGCTCTTCGCAGCGGTGTAGGAGCTGACCACGCTGTGCCAGCGGTCCGGCGAGATCGCCCGCCTGCTGACGGTGAACAGTCTGCCGCCCGCGGCGGCGAAGACCTGCTCCGGTACCTCGTTGTCTCCTGCGTCGGCGAGGAACATGGGCAGACCGGCGAACGGCAGGGGCGCATGATGGGTACGTCCGGTATCGAGATCGACGCGGCTGCCGCGGACAGGTAGCACAGCGACGAGGTCGTCCGTCCACACCGTGCTCTGTGTGTAGAGGTGGCCGGCCGAGGCGAGGTGGCTGCTCCCTGGCGCCCCGCGGCCGGGATCGGACAACTGCCGGACGTGCCCGGTCCTCCGGTCGACGATCGCCAGCAGTGCACTGTTCTCTCGCCGGTGGGTGAGGACTGCCCAGTTGTGCGAGGTGAAGAGGTAGTGCGGTCCTTGGTCTTCCGGGTCAGTGGTGAACAGCACTCGTCCGGCTCGGTCGAGCAACTGTGTCCGGTCGCCGGCATCCGAGGCGAACGTGGTGATGCCGGCTCTCGTCGACCAGTCCTCGGCACTCGATCGTGCCACAGCGGTTCGCCAGACCGGGCGTCGACGGCCGTGAACAGCTCCTTCAGGCCGGGCCCGCAGGTGACGGCCGCTGTGACGACCACACCTGAGTTACGCGGCTTGCCCAGGTCGGTCTTCGGCCTGCATCGCGAGTCGGCGACGTCGGCGGCGCTCAACCGCCACCGTTGGTTGCCGGTGCGTGCGTCGAGCCTTGTCGTCGGTGCTCCCTTCCAGCGTCCAGGGTGTGTCGTTCTCCCAGAGCACCGCACCGGTCTGCGTGTGCAGTGCGACGAGACGCTAGTAGTACTGGTCGCCGTTGGGTGTGATGGTGACCAGGCTGCCACCGACGAGTCGTGACCGCGTCACGTGATCGGCGGTCGTGTACGCGTTGCGCCACGTCAGCGAGTGTTCGCCGAGAAGCGGGGCGGAGCTGGGCAGCGGTCTGGGTACGCTCCCGGCCGGATGGTGCTCGACCCGAACCTCGGGCCGTTGTGCGTACCACTCGGCTACCGTCACCGTCTCGAACAGCGCGCAAATGACCGGTACGGCGACAGCGAACCGGCGCATTCTCGTGGTGTGCTGCGGGAACTGTGGGTTCAACGGCTGCCATCGCTTTCGACTGCACGGTCGAACGCGAGGCTAGGGACGACCGTTATAGGTCGGCCATACCTCGTCGGCGTCCTGCGGCCAGCAGCAGGACGGTGCCGGCCAGGGTGGCCACCAACGCGAGTACGACGAGGGTCGCGAGTGTGGGTGGGTACCACGACGGCAGCGGCGCGGACACCAGGTGGAACCGGTTCGGTACCTGCCAGCCCACCGGGTTGGCGGCCAGGGCGGTGTAGGTCCAGGCCAACTGCGCGAAGGCCAGCAGGCCGCCGAACACGTGCGCCGCACCCCGTCGGGGCCCGGAATGCCGTGCCAGCAACGCCAGGAACACCACGCCGCCGACTAGTACGGCCGCCGTGCCAGTGAGCCAACCCGCGGCCGTGTACGCGTCGCTGGCCGCCTCGTCGATGAGGAACTGGCTGTCCGCTACCCCCGTGGCCAACCGCTCGGCCGTTGCCGGCAGGTTGACGGCGCAGATCGCGAGCCCACAGCCCGCGGAGACGGCGAATGACGCCAGCGCCGGTGCGACCGGCGGCCCGCTGCCGCCCGTGTCGGTGCGGCCGAGCCCGGCGAGGAGCCCGAGGGTTCCCGCGGCCACGGCGAGGATGCATACCGTACGTGGCAATACGTACCACAACGGCGCACCCGCGGTGCCGTACGCGCAGGCGTCGCCGTTGCCGAAGTCGCAGACGGGTGCCAGCAGGCCGAGGCCGGTCAGCAGCAGGAGGTACCCGCCGCCGACGACGCCGACACCGACCAGCAGTGCTGCGCTGCCGCGGCCCCGGCCGCGCGCCAGTAGCCACTCGGCGCCGGTGAGCAACGCAGGCCCTGTCGCCACCGCCACGCCGTAGAACAGGACCGAGCCGGCCGAGACGAGCAGGCTGGTGTCGGCGAGCGCGACGACGTAGACGACCAGGTCGGTGGCCACGACGGCCGCCGCGGCGAACCACGAGAGGCGCAGCATGGCGCTCGGACCGTCGTCGTGGCGGGACGGTTCCGGTCAGCTGCCGAAGAAGTCGCGGATGTGTGCGAGCACCGTGGCCGGTTGCTCCTCCGGGAGGAAGTGGCCGCACTCCGCGATGGCCGTGCCGCTGACGTCGGCGGCGTACTCCCGCCAGATGTCCAGCACCGGCAGCCCGTCGATGAGGCCGGTCGCGCCCCACAGCGCGAGCAGCGGCATGCCGAGCCGCCGGCCGGCGGCTGCGTCCGCGTCGTCGTCGGCGGCGTCGGTGGGGAACGAGGCGCGGTAGTCGTCGAAGCCGGCGCGCAGCGCGCCTGGTGCGGAGAACGCGCGTACGTACTCGTCGATGGCCTCCTGCGTGAGGCCGTCGCGGCGGTACGTCCACCGCTCGAAGAAGTAGCCCAGGTAGCCGGCGACGTCGTTGCCGGCCAGGCGTTCCGGGAGGTCAGGCTGCAGGTGGAACAGCCAGTGCCAGAACCCCTTGGCGAGCACGTGGTCCATCCGGCGCCACATCTCGCGGGTCGGCACGATGTCGAGCACGGCGAGCCGGCTGACCTCGTCGGGGCGGTCGAGCGCCCACCGGTGCGCGATGCGCGCACCCCGGTCGTGACCGACCACGCCCACCTGCTCGAAGCTGAGCGTGTGTACGAGCTCGGCGACGTCGGTCGCCATGGTGCGCTTGTCGTAACCGGTATTGGGCTTGTCGGTGCGGCCGTAGCCGCGCAGGTCGGGCGCGATCACCGTGTACGTCTCGGCGAGCGGTTCGACGAGCCGGTGCCAGCAGTACGACGTCTGCGGCCAGCCGTGCAGGAGCACCAACGGTGGGCCGGCACCCGCCCGCTGGTAGTGCATGCGGATTCCGCTGACGAGCGCTGTACCTGTCTCTAACTGGTTCATATGGTTAGGTTAGCTGGATGAGCGACAACTGGGTATTCGACGGCGGCAGGCCGGCGGTGGACCTGCTCAACACACTGCGGGACCGGCCGAGGGGCGGGCGGGAGCTGCTCGTCACGACCGGCGACCTGGCCGACTGGTTGCTCGCCGCCGGTCTCGTCGTTCGCCGGCCACGGCCCACCGCCGGGCAGCTGGCCGGTTTCCTCGCCGTACGCGAGGCATGTGACGTGGTGTTGCTCTCGCCCGCGCCGACCCGGCGTGCCGTGCGCGTGCTCAACGACGCGGCGGCCGCCGTCGCGCTGCCCGTACCGCGGCTGCGGCTGACCGCGGACGGCACCGTCGAACGGTCCCTTGCCCGGCTCGCCGACCCGGTGGGGGCGGCCCTCGCCGTCGTAGCGGTGGACGCGATCGAGCTCGCCACCGGCGATGCCGCCGTACGTGAGTGTGCCGCGGACGACTGCGGCCTGCGGTTCGTCGACCTCTCGCAGCGGCGCAGCCGACAGTGGTGCTCGATGACCCGCTGCGGCAACCGGGCGAAGGCGCGTGCCCACTACGCGAGGACGCGCCCGCGGTGAGCTACATCCGCCGGTAGAGCAGGCGCTGTTCCAGGTCCGCGGCCGCGTGTCGTAGCGGTGTGCGGAAGTTGGACACGTCCTCCTCGGTGTAGCGGTAGCAGGGCACCGTCACGTTGAGGTAGGCGAGCGGTCGCTCCCTGCGGTCGCACACCACCGCTGTGGCGCCGGCCCAGTCCGGCAGGTGTTCCTGGTAGGCGATGGCGAACCGGTCGACCTTCGCCTGGGCGATCTCCGTGCGCAGCCGGTCGGGGTCGGTGAGGGTGCGCTCGGTGAACGCGGTGAGCGGTTGGGCCAGGTACTCCTCGCGTTCCCCGTCCGGCAGGAACCCGAGGAACAGTTTGCCGACCGAGCCGCAGTGCAGCGGCACCTCGACGTTGCCGAGGTCGACCTGCACCGGGTTCACCGCACGTACCTCGTCGAGGACGACGAGCCTGCTGCCGCTGGCCACCTGCAGGTAGGTCGACTCCTTGAGCTCGGTGCCGAGCTGTTCCAGCACCGGGCGCGCGATCCGGACCAGCGAAGCGGCACCCGAGACCGCAGCGATCCGTGTCGCGCCGTAACCGACCGTGTACCGACCACTGTGCGGGTCGCGCTCGATCAGGTGGAAGTGCTCTAGCGTCACGAGCAACCGCCAGGCGGTAGCCCGGTTCACGCCTGCACGCTGGGCGATCTCGGTGGCAGACGGTGGCGTCTCGCTGGCGGCGATCTCCTCGAGCATGGTCAGTGCCCGCTCGACGGACTGGACGAGCCGCGGTTGGTCCGCGGGCCGCATTTGACCATTCTCAGACGCCCCTGCCATGCTGCCATGCTGCCATGCTGCCATGCTGCATCATGTGTTGCATAATGTCGGCATGAATGGAGGTGTGTCGCGGATGGCGACGATCGACCGCGATCCCGGCGAGCTACCGCGGGCGGTCCGCGAGGTCAGGGACACCTGGATCCCCATGGCGGACGGCACGCAGCTGTCCGCCCGGATCTGGCTGCCCGACGACGCCGCGTCGGACCCGGTGCCAGGCATCCTCGAGCTGCTGCCGTACCGGAAGAGCGACGGCACGGCGCTGCGCGACGCGACGAACGCCGCCTGGTTCGCCGGCCACGGGTACGCCGTGGTGCGGGTCGACATCCGCGGGACGGGCAACTCCGAGGACGTCATCACCGACGAGTACACCCAGCAGGAGCTCGACGACGGGGTGGCGTGCATCGCGTGGATCGCGGCGCAACCGTGGTGCACCGGCAAGGTCGGCATGATGGGCATCTCCTGGGGCGGCTTCAACGGCCTGCAGGTCGCGGCCGAGCAGCCGCCCGAGCTGCACGCGGTGCTTTCGCTCTGCTCGACCGACGATCGGTACGCCGACGACGTGCACTACTGGGGCGGCGCGGTGCTGGCCGACCAGATGCTGCCGTGGGCGACGTCGATGCTGGTGCGCAACGCGCTGCCGCCCGAGCCCGAGGTCTGGGGCGACGAGTGGCTCACCGAGTGGAAGCGCCGGCTGGACCAGACGCCGCCGTTCGCCCGGGCCTGGCTCGAACACCAGCGCAGGGACGAGTTCTGGCAGCACGCCTCGATCTGCGAGGACCCCGCGGCGATCCGCTGCCCGGTCTTCCTGGTCAGCGGCTGGGTGGACGCGTACCGCGACTCGGTGTTCCGGATGCTCGAGTCGCTGTCGGTGCCGCGCCGCGGCCTGGTCGGGCCGTGGGCGCACCTCTGGCCGCACGTCGCCGAGCCCGGACCGCAGATCGGCTTCCTCCAGGAGGCGCTGCGCTGGTGGGACCGCTGGCTGAAGGACGTGCCCAACGGCATCGAGGACGAGCCGCAGCTGTGCACCTGGCTGCAGGAGCCGGTGCCGCCGCAGGGCTACTACGAGGAGCGGCCTGGCCGCTGGGTCGTGGACGACTCCTGGCCGTCGCCGAACGTCGACGACCGGCCGCTGCAGCTCGGTGCCGGCATCGCCACGTTCGACGGGCAGCCGGTGTCTGCGGGCACCGTCGAGCTGCGGCCGGAACAGGCACACGGCGCGCTCAGTGGCCGTTCCTGCTCGTATGCGACGGCGTACGACCTGCCCGTCGACCAGCGCGCCGACGACGCACTAGCGACCTGCTTCGACGGCGAGCCGCTGACCGAGGCGGTGGAGATCCTCGGCGTCCCCGAGGCCGAGCTCGAGGTCAGCTCCGACCAGTCGCAGGCGTTGGTCGCCGTGCGGGTCTGCGACGTCGCGCCGGACGGCTCGTCGCGGCTGATCACCCAGGGCGTGCTGAACCTGACGCACAGGGACAGCCACGAGCACCCCGAGCCGCTGCAGCCGGGTGAGCGGTACCGCGTGCGGTTCCCGCTGCACGCCATCGGCTACTCGGTGCCGAAGGGGCACCGGTTGCGGGTCGCGCTCGCGCCGGCCTGCTGGCCGATGGTGTGGCCGTCGCCGCGGTCGGCGCGCGTCATCGTGCACTTCCCCGGCTCGGCGATCCACCTGCCGGTGCGTGCGCGCGGTGCGGACGCGCGGGTGCCGTTCGCGCCGGCGGAGCGGCTGCGGCCGTTCGAGCACGAGCCGATCAAGCCACCCGACGTCGGCACCGTCACGCGCGACCTGGCCACCGGCAAGACCACCGTCGTCTACCAGAACGGCGGCGGGTTCGTCCGCGAGGAGCTCGGCCAGCCGATGCGCAAGGACTCGTCCGAGCGCGACATCTTCGAGATCGTCGACGGTGACCCGAGGTCCGCGACCGTGACCTGCCAGCGCTGGAGCGAGCTCGCGCGCGGTGACTGGCACGTCCGCGTGGTCGCGAACGGGGTACTGACGTGTGACGAGTCGACCTTCCATGTCCGCACCGGTCTGACCGCTTACCACGGTGAGGAGCAAGTCTTCGAGCACGAGTGGTCCTTCAGTACACCCCGAGATCTGACCTGAGCCAAGAGGAGAACGTCGATGAACCCCGATAAGTCGATCGTGTCCGCCAACTGGTCCCGCCGTGGATTCCTGAAGACCAGCGGTCTCGTCGTGGCCGCTCTCGGCGCCGCACCTGTGCTGTCCGCGTGCAGCGGCGTGAAGGGGGCTGGCAGTGAAGGTGACGACGACGTCCTTGCCATCCGCACGGTCGAGGACTTGCAGAACCTCGACCCGGGGTTCATGGCCTCGTCGACCGACGACGCCATCATGGTCTGCATCGCCGAGAACCTCGTCACGTACGTGCCGGGCAAGACCGAACCCGTCAACGAGCTGGCGGAGAAGATCACCTCGTCCGAGGACGGCCTGACGCACGAGTTCACGCTGAAGAAGGGCGTGCAGTTCCACGGTGGCTACGGCGAACTCACCGCGGAGGACGTGAAGTTCTCCTTCGAGCGGATCGCCGGGTTGACGAAGCCGGACATCGAGTCGACGTACCAGGGCGACTGGGCGACGCTGAAGGAGGTCGAGGTCACCGGCAAGCACACCGGTGTGATCAAGCTCAGCAAGCCGTTCGCGCCGCTGTTCTACACCACGCTGCCGGGCAACGCGGGGCTCATCATCTCCAAGGCCGCCTACGACGAGCTGGGGGAGGACTTCGCGACCAAGCCCGTCGGTACCGGCCCGTACGAGTTCGTCGAGTGGAAGCGCAGCCAGCACACCACGCTGAAGCAGTTCGACAAGTGGGCGTACCCGAGCCAGAAGTGGGCGGACAAGCCGCAGTGGAAGCGGATCAAGTTCGTGCCCATCCCTGACGACAGCTCGGCCGACGTCGCCGTCGAGTCCGGCGAGGTCGACCTGGGGCAGATCGCGTACTCGTCGGTCAAGCGGTTCAAGAAGAAGGGCGACTTCAAGGTCACCACGCTGCCGACGCTCGACTACGCGTTCATCGGCTTCAACGTCACGCACCCGAAGCTGCGCGACGTCAAGGTGCGCAAGGCGCTGCGCGAGGCGCTGGACGTCGACTCGATCCTCGAGGCGGCGTTCGACGGCGAGACCCGTCGGGCCCACGCGCTCATCTCCGAGGACGTGCCGGTCGGGCACTGGAAGGACGCTCCGCGGTACCAGCCGGACGCCGCGGCAGCCAAGCAGCAGCTGAAGGACGCCGGCGTCAGCGGGCTCAGCCTGGAGATGGGGATCGCCGAGGAGCCCGGGGCCGAGCAGGTTGCCGAGATCGTGCAGCAGAACATGAAGAAGGTCGGCGTAAAGGTCACCATCAAGAAGTACCCGGGTGACCAGATGCACGAGCAGGTCAAGTCGCTGCAGATGTTCTACTTCTCGTTCAGCAACCAGGCCGACCCGTCCTGGGCGACCGTCTGGTTCACCGGCGACCAGGTCGGCGACTGGAACTTCATGTCCTGGGAGAACAAGGAGTTCGACCGGTTGCACGACGCCGCCCTCGTCGAGCTGGACCCGGACAAGCGCAGCGACATGTACGTCAGGATGCAGGAGCTGATGGACGAGGACGCAATCGCGGCCTGGGTGATGTACCGCACGAACCACTACGCCCATCCGCGGGAGGTGCGGACGTCGCTCATCCCGCAGCGGTTCGCGAAGTACCGGGCCTGGGCGGTCAAGTCCTAGGGTCGGCCGACATGCTTCGCTACCTGTTGTGGCGGCTCGCGATGACCGCGATGGTCGCGGTCATCGTGACCACCATCCTCGGCATGCTCGTCAACGTCATCCCGGGTGATCCGGCGACGTTGGTGATGGGCCCGCGGGCGAGCCCCGAGCTGGCCAGGCAAGTGCGTGCCGAGATGGGGCTGGACCAGCCGGTGTTGGTACAGGTGGTCATGTTCCTGTGGAACGCCGTACGCGGCGACCTCGGTACCGACTTCGTCAACCACCAGCCGGTGGCGGCGATCCTGGCCGCCTACCTACCGCACACCATCATCCTCGCGGTCGTGGCGCTCGGCCTGGCCGCGTTGGTGGGCATCCCGATGGGTGTGTACGCGGCGACCAAGCCGGGGACCGTGGTGGACACGGTCACCAGCCTGGTCTCCGTGTCGTTCATCACCATGCCGTCGTACGTGGTCGCGTTGCTGTTGTTGTTGGTCTTCCCCGTGCTCCTCGGCGTGCTCCCTGCGACGGGGGTGGGTGACATCACCGTGCCGGCGGACTACATCCGTCACCTGGTGCTGCCCGCCGTCGCACTGGCGTTGGTGTGGGTCGGCTATCTCGCGCGCGTCGTACGCAGCGGGATGCTCGAAGTGCTCGGCGCCAACTACATCCGCGCGGCGCGTGCACTCGGCCTGGGCGAGCGGCTGATCGCGTATCGCTACGCGTTGAAGAACGCGATCGTCCCGACGGTCGCGCTGCTCGGCGTAGGTCTCGGCGACCTGTTGGGCGGGGCGGTCTTCGTCGAGGTGATCTTCGCCCGACCCGGGCTCGGCTCGTTGATCGTCGAGGCGATCGAGGACCGGAACTATCCGATCGTCCGCGGCGCCGTTCTCGTCATCGCGCTGCTGTTCGTGCTCGCGAACCTCGCCGCGGATCTCTCCTACCGCGTGCTGGATCCGCGGATCAGGGTCGAGGAGTCGGGGAGGCTGGCATGACGTCTCTGACCCAGGTCGTACGCAAGGGCGGCCGGATGTCGTTCGGTGTGACGCGAGGTGTCGCGAGCACGTGGACAGGCACGCTGTCACTCGTCCTCGTCGGGCTCGTGGTGCTCGCGGTGGCGTTCGCGCCGTTGCTTGCGCCGTACGACCCGCTGGCACAGGACATCCAGGCGCGCCTGCAGGGACCGTCCGCCGAGCACTGGCTCGGTACCGACACGCTCGGCCGCGACCTGTTGTCGCGGGCCATCTTCGGGGCGCGGATCGAGATGTCCGTGGCGATCCCCGCGGGGCTGATCGCGTTGGTGCTCGGGCTGACTATCGGCGTCGTCGCCGGGTACGTCGGCGGTCGCACCGATCGCGTGCTCGTGGTCCTGATGGACAGCATGCAGGCTTTCCCCGCGGTGATCCTCGCGCTCGCGCTGCTCTCCCTGCTCGGGCCGTCGCAGCGCAACGTCATCCTCGTCATCGCCGTCGGGTTCACGCCTGCGTACGCGCGGATGGCGAGAGCGTCGGTGTTCGTCGTACGCGAGCAGCCCTACATCGAGGCGGAACGCTCGCTCGCCGCGGGGAACCTGCGCATCCTCGGCGTGCACATCGTGCCGAACGTGATCGCGCCGCTGTTCATCCTGATGGCGATCAACATCCCGGTCGCCGTCACGATTGCCTCCGGGCTCTCGTTCCTCGGGCTCGGCGTGCCACCACCCGAACCGTCCTGGGGCGTGATGCTCGCCGACGCGTTCGCGCACGTGTGGGAGTCGCCGTGGCCGCTGCTCGTGCCGGCGATCGCGCTCGTGCTCACCACGCTGGGCTTCACCCTGCTCGGGGAGTCGCTGCGCGACCACCTCGACCCGCGGCTGTCCGGGGTGCGGGGAGTGACCAATGGCTGAGCCCGTGCTGCAGGTGCAGGGCCTGCACGTGAACTACCGCGTCAAGTCGCACAGCTTCGAGGTGCTGCACGACATCGACCTGGACGTCGCGGCGGGCAGCGTCGTCGGCATCGTCGGCGAGTCGGGGTGCGGCAAGTCGACGCTGGCGTCGGCCATGATGCGGCTACTGCCGCCGAACGGGCGCGTCACGTCCGGCCGGCTGGCACTGCACGGCCGCGACCTGCTGACGCTCTCCTGCCGGGAGCTGCGGGAGGTGCGCGGCCGCGAGATCGGCATGATCTTCCAGGACCCGCTCACCAGCCTGAACCCGACGTTCAGGGTGTCGACGCAGATGATCAACGCGCAGCGCGCACATGCCGACACCGGTGGTCGGCGGCGCGACGAGCTGCGCGCGGAAGCCGTGCGGATGCTGGAGCGGGTCGGCATCCCCGACCCGCAGCTGCGGATCGACGACTACCCGCACCAGTTCTCCGGCGGCATGCGGCAGCGGATCATTGTGGCGACCACGTTGCTGCTGCAGCCGAACGTACTCATCTGCGACGAGGCCACGTCCGCGCTCGACGTCACCATCCAGGCCCAGATCCTGCAGATCCTCACCGAGCTGTGCCGCGAACAGGGGACGGCGCTGGTCGTCATCTCGCACGACATCGGCGTCATCAGCCAGCTCGCCGACCAGGTGCTGGTGCTGTACGCGGGACGCGTGGTGGAGAGCGGCGCGGCGGCCGAGGTGCTGCAGCGTCCGCAGCACCCGTACACCCGCAAGCTGCTCGCCGCCGTGCCGTCCAGGCACCGCCGCGACGAACGGCTGTCGACGATACCTGGGCGGGTGCCCAGCCTCGCCGAGCTGCCGGCCGGCTGTACGTTCGCCGACCGGTGCCATGCCGCGCAGGACGCCTGCACCAACGGTGAACCGCCGCTGGTCGACGTGGCCGGCCGGCAGGTGCGCTGCCTGCCCGAGGTGCGCGACGCAGCGCCGTCCGTCGAGCTGCCCGGCGACGCGGCGCCTGCGGCTTCCGGCGCGGAACGCGAGTCGAGTGTGCTGGTGCGTACGGAGCAGCTGCGCGTGCACTTCGCCGGCCGCCGTGGGTTGCTCGACCGGTTGTCCGCGAAGGGACCGACCGCCGTACGTGCCGTGGACGGTGTCGACCTGGGCCTCGACCGCGGCGAGATCGTCGGTCTCGTCGGCGAGTCCGGCTCGGGCAAGACAACGTTGGGCAAGGCGCTGCTGCGGCTGGTGCCGGTCACTGGTGGCCAGGTGGTGTTCGACGGCACCGACATCGCGACCCTCGACCGCCGTCGGTGGCGTGGTGTGCGGCGCGGGCTGCAGATGATCTTCCAGGAGCCGTACGGCTCGCTGAGCCCGCGGCTGCGCGTCGACCAGCTCGTCACGGAGCCGTACCGCATCAACAAGACGCCACCGCAGGACCAGTACGGCGTCGACGAGCTGCTCGGCCTGGTGGGCCTCGCCGCAGAACAGGCGACCAAGTACCCGCACGAGCTGTCCGGCGGGCAGGCCAGGCGCGTGGGCATCGCCCGTGCCCTCGCCATGCAGCCGGCCGTCGTGGTGGCCGACGAGCCGACCGCCGGGCTGGACGTGTCGGCCGCGGCCGCGATCCTGAACCTGTTGCAGGACCTACGCGACCGGCTGTCGCTGACGTTGCTCATCATCACGCACGACCTCAACGTGGTCGGTTACGTGGCCGACCGCATCGCCGTGATGAAGCAGGGCGCGATCGTCGAGATCGACACCGCCGACCGGGTGATGGACGTACCGCAACATCCGTACACCAGGGACCTGCTGGCCGCGATCCCCGAGCTACCGCACGACGCGCCCAGCTCGGCCTGACACTCACGGGTGCCCGGCGTGCGGCGCCGGCGCACGTGCCGTGACGACCTGGCCGGTCTCCGGGCCGGTCAGCAGGCGTTCGATGTTGTCCTCGAAACCGTCGTCGTTGTGCCAGTCCGAGGTGAGCATGAACAGGGTCCTGCCGTCGTCGCCGCCGAGCGTGCAGGCGAAGCAGGCACGGTCGAGCGGGATCGTCTGCAGAACCTGTCCGCCCTCGGCGACACGGAGGCAGGCGGGGCCGGGCTCGTCCCACCCGGGCGTCCAGAGGGCGCCGTCGGCGTCGAGCACGATGCCGTCGCCAGGCAGCGGTGCCCAGACGCGCCGGTTCGACAGCGAGCCGTCGCCGGCGATGTCGAACGCGGTGAGCGTACCGGCGAACGACTCGGCGATGATCAGCGTCGTCCCGTCGGGCGTCACGGCCATGCCGTTGGGGAAGGCGATTCGCTCCGCCACGCGCCGCACCGTCCCGCCCGGCGTGACGAGGGCGATGAAACCAGGTGCCTCGCCCTCGCCGGGATGGAAGTCGTTGCCGCCGTTGACGTAGATGTTGCCGCGGCCGTCCACGACGATCTCGTTCAGGCCGGTGCCCAGTTGTGCCGTGTCGGCGTGGTCGACCAGCGACCCGTCGGCCTGCTGGCGCAGCAGCCGTCCTTCCGGACCGCTCACCACGAGCAGCTCGCCGCTCGGCAGCCAGTCGAAGGAGAACGGGATGGTGGTGGGCACCGTGGCCGTCACCTCGGTGGTGCCGTCGGGTTCGACCGCGAGCACGTGGTGCGTGCCCCAGTTCGACAGCCACAGCCGGCCGTCGTGCCAGCGTGCGGACTCGCCGATCTTCAGGCCGGTCAGCAGGATCTCGCCCGTCATGATGCCTCCTCGTGGTAGGTCCTTCACCCTCTACACGAACGGCAGCCGTCAGGATCGACAGGTCAGTGTCGGAGCAGTTGGACGATGGCGACGGTCCCGACGACGACCACGAGTGCGCGGAGGACGGACGGGCTCAGCCGCCGACCCACTCGTGCGCCGAGCTGCCCACCCAGCGCCGACCCGGCCGCGAGCAGCAACACAGCCGTCCAGTCGAACTCGGCGGCGAACAGGAAGAACACCGCGGCCACCATGTTCACGACGACGTTGAGGACGTTCTTGGCCGCGACTAGCCGTTGCGCGCTCTCGTCCAGCAGCACGCCCATCAGGGACATGTAGATGATGCCGGCGGCTGCCGTGAAGTAACCGCCGTAGACGCTGGCGAGCGTGATGCTCGTCCACAGCAGCGGGCCGGCCTCCGCCCTGCCCTTGCGGCGACGTTGGACCGCGCGGCTGATCACGGGTTGGAACGCGACGAGCAGTACGGCGATACCGACGAGCACCGGCACGATCATCTCGAACGCCGCCGCCCGGCAACGCGAGCAGCAGGCTCGCTCCGGTGAGTGCGCCGAGTACGGCGCCGGTGGCCAGGGTGACCAGGCGACGGCGCTGGCCCTCCAGCTCGTTGCGGTACCCGATGGCGCCGCTGATGCTGCCGGGGATGAGGCCGAGCGCGTTCGACACGGTGGCGGTCAAGGCTGGCAGCCCGACGGCGAGCAGCACCGGAAACGTGATTAGTGTCCCCGAGCCCACCACGGTGTTGATGGCACCCGCGCCGGCTCCAGCTCCGAGGACGGCGGCGATCTCCCACGGCGTCACGCCGGTATGCCCGTCACCCTCCGACTCTACTGCCGCTCGCGCCGTTCGAACCAACCCGGCCAAGTCTGCGCATCAGTAGCCGTAGCCACCGCCGTCGTCATCGGTGTCGTCATCCCGTTTGTCACCGCCGGTGACATTGACGTCGATCTCGGCCTCCGCCCCGGTGGGCGAGTGGTCAGCGCGCTGTTTGGTAACCGTGATCGTGTGGTCGCCGTTCGACAGGCCCTTGACCACGAAGGACCCCTTCGTCACGACCGTGTAGTCGTCTTCTTCACCGTCGATGAACACGTGCACGTGATTCTTACCCGAGTCCGGCGGGCCGATGTCACCCGCGTCGAACTTCAGCGTGAATGGCTGGCCGACGGAAGCGCCGTCGCTTGGCGACGTGATCCTCAGCTTCCCGCCGCCATCCGAGCCGTTGCCAGAACCCCCGCATGCGGCCGCGAGTACCACGGTCGCCAGTATCGTGCCGACCATCGACGCAGGTCTCCACATGGCTGCTCCTCGCCGCGCCTTTACGAGGTACTACGCGATGCGCCGTGACGTCGTTCAAACTGAACCCGAACCGCGCTGAGGCCGGAGCCGCCCCGGCGTCGTCGCCATTGCCGCGATGTGCCTCGTCGCCGGTCGGCTGGCACCGGGCGACGTCGGTAGCCGGTCGACCGCACGAGTCGTGCTGACGAGGAATGATCGGGCGCGTCACCTCAATGCCACAGCCGCCCTCAGCGCCCCGCTGCCACCTCGTCGTGCACGGCCGCGAGGTGGGTGGCTCCTGGGCGGCCGCGGCGTACCCGACGGCAGCGGACATCCCTGTCGCCACGTCGATCAGCCTCGACGACATCGCATCGCTTGCCTCGACCTGAGGCTGCGGTGGTCAGCCGACGGCGGTCCGCGCGATGACGTAGGTCTTCGCCGGGCGGTCGTGCAGGCAGCGGCGGCCGACCTTGTCGGTCAGCATCCAGCCGCAGTCGATGGCCTGGATCGGCAGCCCGAAGACGCCGAGGATGAGACCGGGCAGCGCGAGGATGGCCCACCTGGCGGTGGCCGGTCCCATGCCGACGCGTCCCGTCTGGGAGCTGCCGACGACCCTTATGCCCAACGCCATCTTGCCGAGGGTCTGGCCGCGCTTCGCCGTCAACGGCACCTCGTACAGGAACCACACGGCGAGGACGACGAACGCCGACAGCCACGCCCACGGCGTGATCGCCTGCTGCAGCTGGGTCTGCAGCTCGCCGGTGGGGTCGTTGACGTAGTCGGTCGCGAGCTGCCGCAGCCGCGGCGAGTACAGGAAGATGACGACCCACAGCGCCGTCTGCAGCACCGACAGCACGAGCCCGACGATCGCCGTGTCGATGACCCGGGCGGCCAGCCGCCGCCCGGGAGGGGCGAGCGCATCAACCGGCGGCGGGCCGAGTCCGGGCTGGTACGAGCCCCCGGCGCCGGCGCTCGTGGCATACGGCAAGCCGGCCGCCGACTCCCTGGTACCGAACAGCGGCGCTGGCGGCTCACCAGCCGGCGCCACCGACTCAGGCCCCGCCACCGGCGGCGTCGGGCCTTGGGCCGCCGCCGATGCCGGCGATGGTGCGGGTGTCGGGTCGTGCTCCGCCGCCGGGGCGGGCGGCGTTGGCGCCTGCTCCGATGCTGGTGCCTGTGCTGAGGCTGGTGGTGTCGGCTCTTGCTGCGCCGCCGGGGGCGTGGCGCCTTCCGGGGGCTGGTCGGCCGTCGATGCGGCTGCCGCCGGCGGGGTGGGTGGCGTCGGGGCGTGGGCCGGCGTCTGCTCCGACGGCGACGCTGCCGGGGGCGGGGCGTCGTCCGGGGCGGCCTCTGGGGCGCGCTCGTCTGGCATGTGCCCATCCTGCCGTATCGGCTGGCGGCGTCCAGCACAACCGGTGGGGACGGGGGGTTGGTCCCGGCCGAACGTGGCGGCCGGGACCCGAACGGCGGGCGGTCACAGGTTGCCGCGGCGGGCCTGCTCGCGCTCGATGGCCTGGAACAACGCCTTGAAGTTGCCCTTGCCGAACCCCATCGAGCCGTGCCGCTCGATCAGCTCGAAGAACACCGTGGGGCGGTCCTGCACCGGTTGGGTGAAGATCTGCAACAGGTAGCCGTCCTCGTCGCGGTCGGCGAGGATGCCGAGCTCACGCAGCACCTCGAGCGGCACCCGGGTCTCGCCGATCCAGTTGCCGAGCTCCTCGTAGTACGTGTCCGGGGTGCGCAGGAACCGTACGCCCCGCGCACGCATCTCGCGCACCGACCGGACGATGTCGTTGGTCGCGATCGCGATGTGCTGGCAGCCGGCGCCGCCGTAGAACTCCAGGTACTCGTCGATCTGGCTCTTCTTCTTGCCGACCGCTGGCTCGTTCAGCGGGAACTTCACCCGCCGGTTGCCGTTCGCGACTACCTTGCTCATCAGCGCGGAGTACTCGGTGGAGATGTCGTCGCCGACGAACTCCTTCATGTTCGTGAAGCCCATGACGCGGTGGTAGAAGTCCACCCACTCGTTCATCCTGCCGAGCTCGACGTTGCCGACGCAGTGGTCGATGGCCTGGAAGAGGCGCTTCTCCGGTGGTGCCACGATCGGCTCGGTCGCCACGTAGCCGGGCAGGTAAGGCCCGCTGTAGTTCGACCGGTCCACCAACGAGTGCCTGGTCTCGCCATACGTACCGATCGCGGCGACGACGACCTTGCCGTGCTCGTCCTCGCGCACCTCGGGCTCGGCGAGACCGCGCGCCCCCGCGGCGACCGCGTGTGCGTACGCCTGTTCCACGTCGGGCACCTGCAGTGCGAGGTCGACCACCCCGTCGCCGTGCCTGTGGTGGTGGTCGCCCAGTGCGGTGCCGCCCCGCACCGGCGCGGTGAACACGAACCTGGCCTTGCCGGACTCGAGCACGTACGACGCATGCTCACGGTCGCCCTGCTCAGGCCCGCGGTAAGCGACGCAGCGCATGCCGAATGCGCTGGAGTAGTAGTGCGCGGCCTGCCTGGCGTTGCCGACCGCGAAACAGATCGCGTCCATGCCCTTGAGCGGGAACGGGTCTTCCCGCTCGTCGTGTGGTACGGCCCCGACCAGGGCGTCGACGTCACTCACCTGGTCGACCGGCTGGGTGTCCGCCATCGCTACCGACCTCCTCGGTCCGGGGGAGAGCTGCCCTTGGACGAAGGATCTCCCCGGTTGGCGATGTGTTCAACTCAGCCGTAATCAACTGGTCAATATGTACAGTGGGCACGGCGACTATGCCGCTGATCTGTTCAGCATGCTCACCGGGAGGCGGTGCGATGGGGATCGACGCGCTCGACGCGCGCCTGCTCAGCCTGCTCGAGGACGAGCCGCGGCTTGGGGTGCTGGAGTGCTCCCGCCGGCTCGGCGTCGCCAGGGGCACCGTGCAGGCCAGGCTGGACCGGCTGCAACGTACCGGCATAGTGCGCGGCTTCGGGCCGGACGTGGACGCTGCGGCGATCGGCTACGGCGTCACGGCGTTCGCGACGGTGGAGATCAGGCAGGGCAGCGGGCACGAGGTCGCGGAGCACCTCGCCGAGATACCCGAGGTGCTCGAGGTGCACACCATCACCGGGCCGGGCGACCTGCTCTGTCGCATCGTCGCGCGCAGCAACGGCGACCTGCAGCAGGTGATCGACCAGGTACTCGGCTTCGCCGGCATCATCCGGATGTCCACGGTGATCGCGATGTCCACGCCGGTGCCGTACCGCGTCCTGCCGCTCGTACGGACCAGCGTCGGTGGCTGACACGGGTGGTGCCCGGTCGACGACCGGGCACCATGCAGCGTGCAACTCTGCGTACGCGGGTCAGGCCGCGAAGGGCTTGGCCTCCGTCACGGTGACGGCCATCTCGCTGCCGTTCGGCAGGGTGTAGGCGGCCTTGTCGCCGATCTTCTTGCCGTTGATGGCCGAACCGAGCGGCGACTGCACGGAGTACGCCTCGATGCCGTCCGCGGCCACCTCCCGGGAGCCGAGTAGGAACGACATCTCGTCGCCGTCGGGGAACTGCACCGTGACCTGCATCCCTGGCTCGACCACGCCGCTGTCCGCCGGCTTCTGTCCGACCTCGGCGTTGCGCAGCATGTCCTGGAGCTGCCTGATCCGCCCCTCTGCCTTGCCCTGCTCTTCCTTGGCGGCGTGGTAACCGCCGTTCTCGCGCAGGTCACCTTCGGCGCGGGCCTCTTCGATCTTCTTCGCGAGTTCCGTGCGACCAGGTCCGGTCAGGTGGTCAAGCTCCTCCTTGAGGCGGTCGTAAGCCTCTTGGGTGAGCCAGTTGACGCTGTTATGGGTCACGACAGCACTCCTCGGATACAGGGGAATACGGGAAAGAAAACTCGAGCGACCCGCGCGGCTCAGCGCCAGCGCGACGAAGTGCGACCGTCCACCAGGCAGCCCACAGCCACCACCCGGCGACGCGTAGCGTCTCCGGTGGCCTGCGGTCGTGTGCTGCTCACGGTCAGCGGGTCTCCGCTCGGTCGAAGCTCGGGTTCAGCGACAATTGTGACGTGTAAGTCTGCCATGCGTCCAAGCGAATTGGGAGGGCTACGTTTCGTGCCCCGTGTTGTCACTGGCCCCGACGGCCGGCCAGGCCCGTCTGCGGGCCTGCGATTGTTGGCTGTGCACGCGCACCCGGACGACGAGTCCAGCAAGGGTGCGCCGAGTCTCGCCATGTACCTCGCCGAGGGCGCCGAGGTCGTCGTCGCCACCTGCACCGGTGGTGAACGGGGAGACGTGCTCAATCCCGCATTGCAGGAAGACCCGCAGCTGCTTGCCGACCTGCCGAAGGTGCGCAGGGAGGAGATGGCGCGGGCCATCGAGGCGCTCGGCGTCGACCACGTCTGGCTGGGGTTCGTCGACTCCGGCCTGCCCGAGGGCGACCCGCTGCCGCCACTGCCCGACGGCTGCTTCGCACTGCAGCCCATCGAGGTGGCGGCCGAGCCGTTGGTGCGGCTGATCAGGCAGTTCAAGCCGCACGTGATCACCACGTACGACGAGAACGGCGGCTACCCGCACCCGGACCACATCATGTGCCACCGGGTCTCGGTGGAGGCGTTCGAGGCCGCCGGCGACCCGCAGCGCTACCCGGACGCGGGCGAGCCCTGGCAGCCGCAGAAGCTCTACTACAACGTCTCGTTCCACTACGACCGGTTCGCGGCGCTGCACGCGGAGATGGAGCGGCGCGGGCTGGAGTCGCCGTACGGCGAGCGGCTGGCGCAGTGGGAGCACGACGACCGCAAGGTGGTGCCGGTGACCACCAACGTCGACTGTGCCGACTACCTGGAGATACGCGACCGGGCGCTGCTCGCGCACGCCACCCAGGTCGACCCGAACGGGCACTGGTTCGCCGTGCCGCTCGACGTCCAGCAGGTAGCCTGGCCCACGGACGACTACCACCTGGCACGTTCGCACGTCGAGGTCGAGCTCCCCGAGGCCGACCTCTTCGCGGGGGTGCGCGACCGGATCGAGGCGCCATGTACCTGACCTTCGCGGGCGTGTTGATCTCCAAGTGGGCGGTGACGCCGGGACTGCTCGGCTTCGCGCTGTTCGCGTTCCTCGGCCTCGCGGTGTTCCTGCTGGCCAGGTCGATGATCAAGCACCTGCGCAAGATCGACGTCGACCGCGGCGAGTAGCGCGCGTCAGGAGTGCGCGAGCAGCCACTTCGTGGAGTAGCGGGTCTCGTTGAGGCCGTAGCGGTCGCCGTCCTCGGTCCACTGGTGGGTCATATTCGACACCGTGACCAGCTCGACCGGGGACTCCGACGGGCAGTCGGCCTCGAGCACCCGCACCTGCCGATCCCGCGGTGAGCTGCTGTCCAGCGGCGATCGGCAGCCGTTGAGCACGGCCGCGGTGTTGGCCGAGTCGAGCACCGGCGGCAGCTTGGTCTGCAGTCCCACCCGCCATCGGCTGCCGACGTACGGCACGGTGCCGTCGCGCAGGCCGTGGATGGCGAGGATGGGCGCGCCCGAGCTCTGCGTGCACGGGCTGACCAGGGTGCCGGAGAGGAACGCGAAGGCGCGGAACGGCTGCTGCGGGCGGCACGCGACCTTGTAGCCGAGCATCGCTCCGTTCGAGTAGCCGTGGTAGAAGAGCCGGTCCCGGTCGGCGCCGTAGTCGTCCACCAGCTCCTTCGCGAGGGCGTCGATGAACTTCACGTCGTCGGTTTCGGCGGACGGCGCCCCGCCGCAGCAGGTGCCGGCGTTCCAGGCGTGCTGACCGTTGGCGTACTTCCGGCCCTGCGGCATCGCCAGGATCCAGCCGTTGCGCTCGGCGAGGTCGACGTAGCTCGTCCGCCTGACCAGCGCCTGCGCGCTGCTTGTGTACCCGTGTACGGCGACGAACGCCGGTGCGTTCTTGCTGACCCCGGACGGGATGTAGACCAGCGCCTTGCGCGTCACGCCGTCGACCGGGATGCGTACTTCCTCGATGTCCGCGAGCCGGGCGGTGCGGTCCTTGGCGGGCAGCCGGTCACCGAAGTCGTGCAGCGACTTGGAGTCGACCGGCGTCGGCGTGGCGCCGGGTTCGTCCCGGTCACCTGCGCTGGCGCGGTTCCCGACACCTGGGATCAGCAGGAGGGCGACGAGCACACCGACCCCCACGATGAGGGCACACGCTGCGATTCTGGGGCCGACGCCACCTGCGGGGGTTGTCGGACGGCCAGGACCGTCTGCCATGTATGTTCCTTCGCCTTCTCCCGCACGGCCAGCAGTACCGCATGGTACGTGGTTTGGCGACGTGGATCACACGCGCCATCCGGTTCAACGCGAAGCGTGGCGGGCGCGTTGTCGGTCCGAGACCCGGTGCATACGGATACGAGCGAGTTGGTCACGGTTTGTTGTCCGATGTCGCCCGGCGAGCGCGGACGTAGTGCAACGACCGGAGGGCGAGCACCGAGCTCGCGGCCAGTCCGGCGAGGAGCAGCCAGACCACTGCGACCGGCATCACGTAGAAGAGCAACGAGTACGGTGCCGTCCGACCGGTCGCCATGAGCTGCAGGGTCGGCACGCTCAGCACGGCCGCAACGACCAGCAGCAGCGGCAGCAGTCGAGCTGCGGTGCCGAGTCGCGACCGGTTGACGCGCCGCTGCGCCCGGCGGCGTGCACGTACGACCCCGCGTACGCCCAGGGCGAGGGTGAGAAGCACGAGCGCGGTGAGGATGAGGTCGTTGCGCAGCCCGTGGCCGCTGCCCGACAGGGGCGGGATATCGGGATCGAGCTCGGACAGCAGGTTCTGGCCGAGCACGCCCGGGTCCGCGGCGGTCAACCCGGCCCCGTGGTTGACGAGGACGGCGACTCCGTACCCGGACTTGGTGAACAGACCCTGGTAGGCCCCGAAGCTCGCGCCTGAGCCGGTGTGGGAGGTCCGTACCGGTGGGCCCTCGGCCGACTCGGCGTGGTACCAGCCGAGGCCGTAGCCATCGGCGTTCGGCTGCGGGCGGTGCATCTCGGCGATGCCCTCCGGCGAGACCAGCTGGTCGCCGGTGGATGTGCGTCCCCGGGAGCTCTGCGTCACCAGCCAGCGGGCCAGGTCGTCCGCTGTGCTCACCACACCGCCCGAGCCTTCGGCGAAGTAGTCGATGCCGTCGCTCTCGAACGGTCGGTCGTAGGCCATGGTGTGGCCGGCGGCCATGCCGGGAACGCGCTGGTCCGCGGTCTGGGTGTCGAAGGTCGAGTGCATGCCGACCGGCTCGAACACCTTCTTGTCGAGGTAGTCGGCGAAGGGTTGCCCGCTGACCTTCTCGACGAGACGGGCGGCCACCGCGTAGTTCGGATTGTGGTAGTGGGACTGGGCTCCCGGGGCGGACACCAGATGTGCGGTGCGCAGCCTGGCGACCGACTCGGCGAGGGTGGTCGTGTCCGCCTCGTAGAGGTCGGGTGCGGCCTCGTCCGCCATACCGGACGTCTGGTTCAGTAGCTGACGCACGGTGACCCGGTCCTGGCGAGCATCGTACAGCTCGAACTCCGGCAGGTATCGCCTGACGGGCTCGTCGAGATCGACGCTGCCACGCTCGACGAGCTGCATCACGGCCAGCGACGTGAACGACTTGGACAGCGACTCGATGCGCATCGGCGTGCCCGTCGTCAGTTCTCCGCCGCGGCCATTGGTCCCTGCGGCTGCGGTGTGCAGGATCTCGTCGCCTTCGAGCACGGCGACGGCGATCCCTGGCACCCCAGACTCGACGGTGTCCTGGACGTACTTCTCGACGGTGCGCTCGGGGCCGAGGTCGCCGGCAGCAGGGCGCTGACGGCAACCGCCGTCAGCAGGGATCGCAATGACTGGCTGGTGTGCATGTCACCCAACATGCCGCCGCTCGCGGGAAGCGACATCGACCGACCGGCGATCCGGCGCTGCTACTTAAGTATGAGCGTCGGCTCCGGGCGGGCGACCTACGCTGGTGGCCGTGGAAGATTCCTCGGTGCCGCCTTCGACCGGCCGCCGGGTGCTGACGAGAGCAGGGCGCGTAGCCGACGCAGCTGCTCCGTGGGTGCTTGGTCTGTCGGTGTTGCTGCTGTCCCTGGTCGTGGTCGACGGGTTCATGACGGTGCAGTCCGTGACCGACGTCCAGTCGGTATGGCAGCTGCCCGATTGGCTCGTCGTCGTACCCGCGGCCGCGTCCGGGGTAGTTGCGGCGACAGCACGCCTACGATTGTGGCCGCTGGTCGCTGTGGCGGTGGCGGTCTGGCTGTTGTTCGCGATGTGGCCGGCCGTGTTCGTCGCCTCGTACTACGCGGCTACCCTGCCGGTCGGGCGAGTCGAGCGCCTTCGATACGTCGTCGGCACGACTGCGGTCGTCACGATCCCACTGTTCGTTACCGCCGCGATCTCCGGGCAGCCGTACGTGTCCGCAGGTCTGGTCACGGCACTACTGATCGGGCTGCCGTTCCTCGTAGGACTATGGGTGCGGATGCGACGCCAGCTGGTCGCCGGGCTCCGCGAACGTGCCATGCACCTGGAGCGCGAGCGAGAAAGCCGATACGAGCAGGCCCGGGCGGAGGAGCGCGCGCGTATCGCGCGCGAGATGCACGATGTCGTTGCGCACAAGGTGTCGCTGGTCGTTCTGCAGGCAGGGGCGCTTGCGGTGTCCGCGCCGGATGAGAGCACTGCGGAGAAGGCGACCGTCATTCGCAGCGCCGGGAGGGAGGCACTGGCGGACCTTCGGCACGTCCTCGGTGTGCTGCGCTCGCCGTCCGGGACTGACCAGGAGCGGGAACCACAGCAGACCCTCGACGACCTCGACGAGCTGCTCGACCGGTCTCGCGCCGCCGGCGTCGGCGTCGGTCGTACCGACAGCGGCGACATACGGCCGTTGCCGGCCGCTGTCGACCACACCGCATACCGGATCGTGCAGGAGGCCCTGACGAACGTGGGCAAACACGCGGGCGGCGTGCCGACCAGGGTGGCGCGGCAGTACTCGCGGGACCATGTCGAGGTGACCGTGCACAACGAGCGACCTGTCCGCCCCGTCTCCTCGCCGCCTGGCAGTGGCCTCGGGTTGGTCGGACTGCGGGAACGTGCGCGGCTGCTCGGCGGGACACTCGACGCCGGACGGGACGCGGACGACGGCTTTACCGTCCATGCGCGGTTGCCCGTACCGGAGCCGGAGAGCACGTCATGATTCGAGTGGTCGTCGTCGTCTATGAGCCGCTCGTGCGCGCCGGGCTGCGGACGATCCTGGAGTCGGCCAGCGACATCTCCGTCGTGGCCGAGGCCGCCAACGGTGAGGACGCCGTCGCGGCAGTGCTGCGGACATCTCCGGGCGTAGTGCTCATGGACGTGCGCATGCCGGGAATGGACGGCCTTGCCGCCGCGGCGAAGATCACCGGCTCGGAGGTACCGGCGAGGGTCGTCATGCTGACCACCTTCGACCTCGACGAGTACGTACACGAGGCGCTGCGCCTGGGCGCGGCCGGGTTCCTGCTGAAGGACACGCCGCCGCGCGACCTGGTCACGGCGGTCCGGACCGTGGTCGAGGGCAACGCCATGCTCGCGCCCACCGTCACCAAGCGGCTCATCGACTCGTGCGCCGACCGCAGGCCGTACCAGGCCGACGCCGCGCGCGAACGCCTCGCCGTACTCATCGACCGGAAACACGAGGTGCTGCAGGCTGTCGCGAAGGGACTGTCCAACGCGGAGATCGGTCGCGCGCTTTCGATGCGGGAGGCAACCGTGAAAGCACACGTGAGTCGCTCGCTGGCCAAGCTCGGTCTCACCAACCGAGTCCAGGCGGCGCTGCTCGTTCACGATGCAGCAGAACGCTGAGCTCGTGCTCCTCGAGGATGGGGCGCGTCGGTGTCGGTGGGGTGGGGGAGACTGCTGCCGTGGGCGAGCGACCCGAGGTTCCCGAGGAGTGGGTGCGTCGGCTCGGCGCGGTGCTCGAGGCCTTCCCCGAGTGCGTGTTCGAGGACGCCTGGGTCGGCGTGCGCTGGCGCGTCGGCCAGGCGACGGTGGCGCACGTCTTCGGCGGCGAGGACCAGCTCTACCGGATCACCTTCCGCGCCGCGTCCGACGAGGTCATGGCGTTCCAGCAGCTGGGGCCGCCGTACTTCAAGACGGAGTGGGGCCACAACGTCGTCGGCCTGCTGCTCGACGACGCCACCGACTGGGACGAGCTGGCCGAGCTGCTGACCGACTCGTACTGCATCCAGGCGCCCGCACGGCTCGCGGAACAGGTGGCCAGGCCGGGAGGCGGCTAGCCGGCGGCGCCGGTTGCGACGCAGACGATGACGAAAGACAGCAGGAACGCCCATGACCGGAACGCCTGGAACAGCTCCCACCTGGCCCGCGCCGCACGCCACTGCTCGGCGTCGACGGTGGCCACGTCCAGCCGTGCGGTCTGCCGGTTGATCGCTACGTTCACCACGATCGTCGTGACGAGACCCGCGCCCCACAGGACGAGCGCCGCGACCTCGAGCCACGGATTGCTCTGCCCGACCACACTCCAGGCGACGAGCAGGGCGAACGAGGCCGGCATCGCCACCGGCATGAACCGGCCGAACGTCCGTACCAGCCCCTGCTCGACGGCGACGTGGTGTTCGAATGGCAGCCGGCGGATCACCGGGTGGACGAACGCGTACGAGCCGAACTCGGCGCAGGCCGTGAACCCCGCGACGACGAGGGCCAGCACGGTGACGACCTGACCGACGTTCATGCCGGTCCTCCGATCGATAGACATTCCCCATCGCAGTCAGCCGGTGAACGACTCCGGTCCGAAGCGGCCCCATGCGATGAACGTTGCTATAGCAAGATAACCAAGTTCACCGTCACGAACTTGGGTGAGCCGTGCCGGACGTGGGTGACCATCGCGCCGATCATCGGCAGGATCCAGCAGACGGCCGTCACCGGAACCGCGGATTTCGTGCTGGCCAATGCACGCAGCCTGGGGCTCTCGCCAACCTTCGTGACACTGACCGGCATACCGAAGGCTGTCGCTGCTGTCGGCCTCGGTATCGGCCTGGCCGGCGCTGGAACGATCGGGTTGCTGGCCGCCATCGGCTTGGTCGTGTTCTTCGCATGCGCGCTCACCCTGCACGTCTACCGACGTGCCTTCGGCAAGATCGCCGCGCCGCTCGTCTTCGGGCTGCGCGCTCTCGGTGCCTTGGCCTACTTCGCATGAGAGGTAGGTGGAGTCTGGGATTACATCGACCTGCTCGGGCCCAATGTCGAGTACGCCGAGTCCCAAGGTTGGGGCAGCGCTGGAGTGCCGGGTGCTCGGTGTCACGGTGCTCGACGGCCCTCGCCGCCGACCAGGCGGCGGCGTGACACGCTGGAGGTATGCCCAACCGTCTTGCTGACGCGACCAGTCCGTACCTGTTGCAGCACAAGGACAACCCGGTCGACTGGTGGCCGTGGGGTCCTGGCGCGTTCGAGGAGGCGCGGCGCAGGGACGTGCCCGTGCTGCTCAGCGTCGGCTACGCGGCATGCCACTGGTGCCACGTGATGGCGCACGAGTCGTTCGAGGACCCGGAGACCGCGCAGCGGATGAACGAGGAGTTCGTCTGCATCAAGGTCGACAGGGAGGAGCGGCCGGACGTCGACGCCGTCTACATGGAGGCCACCCAGGCGATGACCGGCCGCGGTGGTTGGCCGATGACGGCGTTCCTCACGCCGGACGCCGCGCCATTCTACTGCGGCACCTACTTCCCGCGCCCGCAGTTCCACGCGCTGATCACCGGCGTCGTGCGCGCGTGGCAGGAGAAGCGCGACGCCGTCGTCGACCAGGGTGCGCAGGTGGTCGCCGCGCTCGCCGGCAAGGAGATCGCGGCACCGACGGCACCGGTCACCGCGGAGCAGCTCGACGCCGCCGTCGACGTACTGCATCGCGAGTACGACGAGGCGCGCGGCGGCTTCGGCGGCGCCCCGAAGTTCCCGCCGTCCATGGTGCTGGAGTTCCTGCTCCGCAGCCACGTGCGGACCGGCTCGGCCGCTGCGCTCGACCTGGTCACGGGTACCTGCGAGGCGATGGCCAGGGGCGGCATGTACGACCAGCTGGAGGGCGGCTTCGCGCGGTACTCGGTGGACACCGACTGGGTCGTCCCGCACTTCGAGAAGATGCTCTACGACAACGCGCTGCTGCTCCGCGCGTACCTGCACTGGTGGCGCGCCACCGGGTCGCCGCTGGCCCGCCGGGTGGCCGCGCAGACGGCCGACTTCATGCTCTCGCGGCTGGGTACCGCGGAGGGTGGTTTCGCGTCCGCGCTGGACGCGGACACCGACGGCGTCGAGGGCGCCACCTACGTGTGGACGCCGCAGCAGCTGCGCGACGCGCTCGGCGAGGAGGACGGCCGGTGGGCGGCCGAGCTGTTCGGGGTCACCGAGCAGGGCACGTTCGAGGCGGGCGCCTCCACCCTGCAGCTGCGGCGCGACCCCGACGACGAGCGGCGGTTCGCCGCGGTCACCGACCGGCTGCGCGCGCTGCGTGCCGAACGGCCGCAGCCGGCCAGGGACGACAAGGTGGTCGCGGCGTGGAACGGGCTCGCGGTGGCGGCGCTCGCCGAGGCCGGCGCGCTGCTCGACCAGCCGGCGTACGTCGCGGCCGCGGAGTCCGCCGTGCAGCTGCTACGTGACGTCCATGTCGTGGACGGCCGGCTGCGCCGTACGTCCAGGGACGGCGTCGTCGGCGACAACGCGGGCGTGCTCGAGGACTACGCCGACGTCGCCGAGGGGCTGCTCGCCCTGTACGGCGTGACCGGCGACACCGCGCACGTGCAGCTCGCCGGCGAGCTGCTCGAGACGGTGCTGACCAGGTTCGCCGCCGACAGCGGCGGTTTCCACGACACCCCGGACGACGGCGAGCAGCTCGTCGTACGGCCGCGCGACCCCACCGACGGCGCGACGCCGTCCGGCTGGTCGGCGGCGGCCGGTGCGCTGCTGTCGTACGCGGCGCTGACCGGGTCGAGCCGGCACCGCGAGGCGGCCGCAGGTGCGCTCGGGTTGTACGGCCAGCTGGCGTCGCGCGCGCCCAGGTTCGCCGGCTGGGGGCTAGCGGTCGCGGAGGCGCTGCTCGACGGCCCGGTCGAGATCGCCGTCGTGGGTGCCGCCGACGACCCGGCGACGCAGCAGCTGCAGGCCGTCTCGCTGTCGTCGGTGCGCCCGGGCGCGGTGCGCGCGGTCGGGGCGCCTGGCGAGGGCGAGCAGGTGCCGCTGCTGGCCCAGCGCGGGCTGGTGGACGGCCAGGCAGCCGCGTACGTCTGCCGTGGCTTCGTCTGCGACCGGCCGGTCACCGACGCCGGCCAGCTGGCGGCCGCGCTGACCGTCGCGTCCGCGTCCGGGTAAGAGAGGCCTTGCCGGCAGCATGTAATAGCGTAATCATGATTACATGAGCGAGCACAGGAGCGAGAAGGAGCGGCTGCGCGGCTGGTTTGCCGGCCGGCTGCCGGAGGAATGGTTCACCGAGCCACCGGAGATCGTCGTCGACCGCGACGAGGTCACGGTGGTCGGCGCACTGCCGCCGCCACGGGTCGGCGACGACAGCACGGACGCCGAGCGGACGGCGGCCGAACAGGGCAAGATCAAGCAGTTCCGCGAGGACACCAGGGACCAGCGGATAAGGATCGCCCGCGAGCTGGAACGCGCCTCGGAGCGGAAGGTCGCGTGGGGTGCGGTGTGCGGTGAGACGCGGGAGGTCTTCACCTCGCTGTCCAGCCCGGTGATGACCAGGCTGCGCCAACCGGAGCGGCTGGTGCTCGACACACTCGTCGACTCGGGTGTCGCCAGGTCCAGGTCGGAGGCGCTGGCCTGGTGCGTGCGGCTGGTCGGGCAGCACAGCGACAGCTGGCTGGTCGAACTGCGCGAGGCGCTGCAGCACGTCGAGCAGGTGCGCGCGAAGGGTCCGGGCGCGCCGGAGGGATCTGCTTCGTAACCGCCGTCGTCCCGCAGTAGGGTGACCGGGCCATGGCCTCACCTTGGGGGGACGATGATTAAAGACACGGTCAAACCACTGCGCGAGCCGGTCGCGTGGGTGCTCGTCAGCGTGGTGTTCCTGGCGTTCGTGACGGGGATGTGGGGCCTGCTCAACCCGTCGGGCGCCGCCACGGACGAGGACAGCTGGTTCCTCTACAACGCGTACTACGGCACGAGCAGCTTCGTCGGGCTCGAGGTGGCCGCGCTGCTCACCGCGGCGGTGGTGTTGGTGACGTTGCTGCCCGACGTGATCCGGCGGGCGAAGGCCATCCTGCTCATCGTGATCATCGAGGCCGGCCTGCTGGTCCTCTTCGGCATCCTCACGTTGTTCGCCGGCCTGTTCTACGAGTCGACGTCCGAGTACAGCACCGGCCCGTCCGGTGGGGACAAGGCGGAGGCGTTCTTCCAGGAGCTGCCGGAGATAGCGCTCACGGTGATCCCGTTGCTCGTGGCCGTGGCGATGCTGCGCGCGGCCGAGCTCAAGTCGACCCCGCAGCAGCCACAGGGTTACTACGATCCCGCGATGCAGCAGGCGTACCCGCCGCCCGGCTACCAGCAGCCGCCGCCGTACCCGCAGGGCAACCCGGGACAGTGGGGCGGACAACAGGGCTACGGCGGCTGGCCGCAACAGTAGGGTCACGAAGCGAGGTTCCTCACGGGTTGCGTCTGCCCTGCTCAAGGGCGATTGTTGAACGCACGTGAGAGAGGTCACCACCGTCTCGTTCGCAGAGACACTGGACGTCGGCGATAGGTGGCGTACCATCCGTCCCATCCCCTGAAAGGACGAGCGGGCCGGTCGCGGTACTCCGCTCCGTCTGCCGTTTTCGGCATTCCGCGGCCGTTTGAGGAGGACGTCGTGACCGACATCGCAGGGTTGGAACAGGCTCCTACCAGACACCGCGGGCTGCTCGACTGGGTACGCGAGATCGCCGAGTTGACCGTTCCCGACCGCATCGAGTGGTGTGACGGGTCGGACGCCGAGTGGCAGCGGCTCACCGCCGATCTGGTCGAGCGCGGCACGCTGATCCGGCTCGACCCGGTGAAGCGCCCCGGCAGTTTCCTTGCCCGTTCCGAGCCGAGCGACGTCGCCAGGGTCGAGTCGCGTACGTTCATCTGCTCGGAGAAGGCCGAGGACGCGGGGCCAACCAACAACTGGGTCGACCCGCAGGAGATGCGGTCGACGTTCAAGGAACTGTTCTCCGGCTGCATGCGCGGGCGCACGATGTACGTCGTGCCGTTCTGCATGGGGCCGCTCGGCTCCCGGCTGTCCGCGCTGGGCGTGGAGATCACCGACTCCGCGTACGTCGCGCTCTCCATGCGGATCATGACGCGGATGGGCCGCGCCGTGCTCGACGAGCTCGGTGACGACGGCTTCTTCGTGCGGGCCGTGCACTCCGTCGGTGCGCCGCTCGAGCCGGGCGAGGACGACGTCCCCTGGCCGTGCAACGACACGAAGTACATCTCGCAGTTCCCCGAGACCAGGGAGATCTGGTCGTACGGGTCGGGCTACGGCGGCAACGCGCTGCTCGGCAAGAAGTGCTATGCGCTGCGGATCGCCAGCGTGATGGCGCGCGACGAGGGCTGGCTCGCCGAGCACATGCTGATCCTCAAGGTCACGCCGCCGGGCGGCGACCCGCGCTACATCGCGGCGGCGTTCCCGTCCGCCTGCGGCAAGACGAACCTGGCCATGCTGGTGCCGACCATCCCCGACTGGAAGGTGGAGACGGTCGGCGACGACATCGCGTGGCTGCGCTTCGGCGACGACGGCAGGCTGTACGCGATCAACCCGGAGTACGGGTTCTTCGGCGTCGCGCCGGGCACGAGCACGGACACCAACCCCAACGCGATGGCGACGCTGACGCGTGACTGCATCTTCACCAACGTCGGGTTGACCGACGATGGCGACGTCTGGTGGGAGGGCATGACCGACGAGCCGCCCGCCCACCTGATCGACTGGAGGGGTGAGGACTGGACGCCGGACAGCGACAAGCCGGCCGCGCACCCGAACTCCAGATTCACCGTGCCCGCAGGCCAGTGCCCGAGCATCGCGCCGGAGTGGGAGGACCCCGCCGGGGTGCCGATCTCCGCGTTCCTGTTCGGTGGCCGCCGGGCCAGTGCCGTGCCGCTGGTGACGGAGGCGTTCTCCTGGCAGCACGGCGTCTTCCTCGGTGCGAACGTCGGGTCGGAACGTACGGCGGCGGCGGAGGGCACCGCAGGCGAGCTGCGCTACGACCCGTTCGCCATGCTGCCGTTCTGCGGCTACAACATGGGCGACTACTTCGGCCACTGGCTGCGGCTCGGCGCGAGCGCCGACCAGACCAAGCTGCCGCGGATCTTCTTCGTGAACTGGTTCAGGAAGGGCACGGACGGGTCGATGCTGTGGCCCGGTTTCGGCGAGAACAGCCGGGTGGTGAAGTGGATCATCGAGCGCATCGACGACCGCACCGCGGCTGTGGACACCCCGATCGGGCGGGTGCCGGCACCCGGTGCCCTCGACGTGTCCGGGCTGGACGTGGACGAGGCGGTGCTCGCCGAGCTGCTGAGCGTGGACCGGGACGTCTGGCGTAGCGAGGCGGCGCGTATCCCCGACCACTTCGCGACCTTCGGCGACCACCTGCCGGCCGAGCTGCGGGCGGAGTACGACGCGCTCGTCAACCGTCTGGAGGCCTGACGCGTCAATCCACGGCCGTGGCTGTCGCCGCGGCCGTGGAGCACCACCGCGACAGCGAGTAACCTTCGGTGGTGGTGGCCGTTAGGGGAGAAGGCGCATGGCAGTAAGCGACGTTCTGTACCGCTTGTACGAGCGAAGGCTCGAACGTCAGCTCACGCCGGAACGAGTGCCTCGGCACGTCGGGGTGATCGTCGACGGCAATCGCCGCTGGGCGAAGGCGTACGGCGAGTCGTCCAGCTTCGGCCACCGCAAGGGCGCGGACAAGATCGAGGACCTTGTCGGCTGGTGCGAGGAGGTCGGCGTCGAGGTCGTGACCGTGTGGTTGCTGTCCACGGAGAACGTCGGCAAGCGGTCGCAGGACGAGTTGCAGACCCTCTTCGGCATCGTGGAGGACGTGGTCAACTCGATCGCCGGGGTGGGCAGGTGGCGGGTGCACCCGATGGGCGCGCTCGACCTGCTGCCGGACTCCATGGCGCGGTTGCTGAAGGAGCTGGCCGACCGCACGAGGGACTTCACCGACCTCACCGTGAACGTCGCGATCGGCTATGGCGGCCGGCAGGAGATCACCCACGCGGTGCGGTCACTGATGCAGGAGCACGCGACCCGCGGCACCTCGCTGGAGGAGCTGGCGGAGACGCTCGACGTCGAGCACATCGCCGAGCACCTCTACACCCGCGGCCAGCCGGACCCCGACCTGGTGATCCGTACCTCGGGGGAGCAGCGGCTCGGCGGGTTCCTGCTCTGGCAGAGCGTCTACAGCGAGTTCTACTTCTACGAGGGGTACTGGCCGGCGTTCCGCAAGGTCGACTTCCTCCGCGCGTTGCGCGCCTATGGCCAGCGCGAACGCCGCTTCGGCAAGTAGCTGCCGCTCGCGTCCCCGGACGTCACCGAGCGTCGGTGCGGGCAACGTGCCCGGGCGTGTCGGGTGCCACCTGGGCGAGCGGGGCGATAGCGTCGATCTCGACGGAAGGCGACCGGCCTTCCGTTCGGGAGGCCCGCACTCTTGCTGATGCTGCTGCAAGGGAGGGGCCGGACATCCCGCCCCGCGCGGGTCCGGTCCCGGTCCTACGAGTAGTGGCGCCGGTAGGCGCCCGGGGGAGTGCGTGTGGCGACGACCAACCATCGCCGTGCAGCCGCGCAGCGGCGCACCTACGTTCTCGACACGAGTGTTCTCCTGGCCGACCCGATGGCGATCCACCGTTTCGCCGAGCACGAGGTCGTGCTCCCTCTCGTCGTGATCAGCGAGCTGGAGGGCAAACGCAGCCATCCCGAACTCGGCTACTTCGCCCGGCAGGCGCTGCGCCTGCTGGACGACCTGCGGCTGCGCCACGGCAGGCTCGACCAGGCGCTGTCGCTCAACGACACCGGCGGCACCGTACGGGTGGAGCTCAACCACACCGACTCGAGCGTGCTGCCCGCCGGCTTCCGGCTCGGTGACAACGACACCAGGATCCTCAGCGTCGCGCGCAGCCTCGCGGCGAGCGGCAGCGACGTCACGCTGGTCAGCAAGGACCTGCCGCTTCGGGTGAAGGCGTCGTCGGTCGGGCTGGCCGCCGAGGAGTACCGCGCCGAGCTGGTGCTCGAGTCCGGTTGGACGGGCATGGCCGAGGTGGATGTCGGGTCGTCGGTCATCGACCAGCTCTACGCCGACGGCACCGCCGATCTGGAGGAGGCTCTCGAGCTGCCCTGCCACACCGGGCTGATCCTGATGTCCGAGCGCGGCAGCGCGCTCGGCCGGGTGACGCAGGACAAGCAGGTGCAGCTGGTCCGCGGGGACCGTGACGTGTTCGGCATCCACGGCCGCAGCGCGGAGCAGCGGGTGGCACTCGACCTGCTACTCGACCCGGACGTCGGCATCATCTCGCTCGGCGGCCGCGCGGGTACGGGCAAGTCCGCGTTGGCGCTGTGCGCCGGCTTGGACGCCGTCCTCGAACGTGGGCAGCACCGCAAGGTCGTGGTGTTCCGCCCGGTCTACGCGGTCGGTGGCCAGGAGCTCGGCTACCTGCCAGGCGGCGAGTCGGAGAAGATGTCGCCGTGGGCGCAGGCGGTCTTCGACACGCTGTCCGCCGTCACGTCCAGCGACGTCATCGAGGAGGTCGTCGACCGCGGCATGCTCGAGGTGCTCCCGCTGACGCACATCAGGGGCCGGTCGCTGCACGACTGCTTCGTCATCGTGGACGAGGCGCAGTCGCTGGAGCGAGGCGTGCTGCTGACCGTGCTCTCCCGGGTCGGCTCGGGCTCGCGGGTGGTGCTCACCCACGACATCCAGCAGCGCGACAACCTCCGCGTCGGCCGCCACGACGGCGTGGTCGCCGTGGTGGAGAAGCTGAAGGGCCACCCGCTCTTCGCGCACATCACGCTGACCAGGAGCGAGCGCTCACCGATCGCAGCACTCGTGACCGAGCTACTCGAGGACGGCCCCGCCATCGGCACCTGACCCGATCGAGTAGCGGCGTCTACCCACAATGGCGCCGGTGTCTTGATCTTCTCGAAACATCGCATCCTGACGAAGGAGAAGGGCGACCTGCCCTACCGGGTCGACGAAGCGAAGGTAGGCAAGCACCGGGCCGTGCTCGGTGGGGCCGAACATCCTGCTCCGCGGGGAGTCCGCCGGAAGTGACCAGGACTGTGAGACTGCCCCGTTGGGGCAAGGTCCCTGGCGCTGGTCGTCGAAGCGGCTGAAGACCGAGACCTGCCTCGTCCGGAACAACGAGCAGGACGAACGGGGCTGCAAGACCAAGCCCATCGCGCGGGCGGACTAACGGGCTGATGCCGCAAACACACATGAAATTCGTTTTCATTTAAGCTTGCGGTGTGGTTGAGACGGCATCGGCGGGTTACCTGCGTGCGTTGCTGCGGCGGGCGTCCGAGTGGATCAGGGCCAGCACCTTCGGTGCGATCGAGGGGTTGGTCAGCAACACCATGCTGGTCACGGCTACCGCGGCGGCGTCCGGTCCGACGGCGGCTGTGCTCGCCGGCATCGTGGGTGCACTGTCGAACCCCGCGGCGCACGCGGTCGGCGAGTACCTCTCGGTCGGCGACGAGAACCGGGTCAAGGAACACGGCCACGGCCACGGTCATGGGCACGGCCACGGGCACGGCCATGGCAGGTCCAGGTCGCATGTCACAGCGGCGCTCGCGTCCATCCTGTCCGCCGGGCTCGGCGCCGCCGTGCCCGTGCTGTCGTACGCGCTCGGCGCGTCGCATCCGGTGTGGGGGATCGTCGCCGGCGGGGCTGGTCTGGTCGGTGCCGGTGTCGCGTCCAGCACCGTGACCAAGCGGCGCTGGTGGCAGGCCGGTATGCGGTACCTCGGCGCGGGTGGGATCACCGGCGGCCTGTCGTACCTCGGGGTGGAGAGCGTGGACGCGATCTCCCGCAACCCGGCGGCGGTGTTGCCCGCGGTGGCCGTGCCGGCGCTGCTTGCGGTGGTGGCGCGGGTGGCCTGGAAGCGGCGTGCCGGCCGGCAGCAGGCGCGGCAGCCGCTGCCCGAGCCCGCCGACCGGTCGTCGCGACGGGAGTCGGCGAGCCTGCTCACCGTGCCGGCAACGGGACGCCCGCGGCACTCGGGCGAGCCACAGCGAAGCGCGGAGCTGCTCCGCGTGCGGCTGGTGTGGCAGCGTGAGCCGGCCGAGGGCTGGCGGGTCGCCGCGGTGGACGCGGGTGACCTCGCGAACGCGCGGCAGCGGTTGGGTGCGTTGGTCGGCCAGGCCGTCCGTGCGGGGGACAGGCACACGGCGCTGTGGGCGGACCAGGCCGGCGGGTGGCTGGCGGAGGCGGCCAGGGAGCCGCGGCCGGACGTCGCGGCGCGGTTGGTGGCGGCGTCGTTCGCGCGGTTGTCCGAGGACACCGCACCGCATCTGGTCGCGGCCGCCCGTGGCTGCGCCGACGACGTGGATCGTCGGCTGCTCGGCTGGAGCAACCCCGCGATCGTGCGCGAGCTGCAGCAGCAGTCGCACCGGTACGAGCTCGCGTCCGCGGCCGGCACGCCGACGCCGACGGCGGTCAACGCGCTCGGGCAGTACACCGAGCTCGCCGACGTGGCGCGGGCGGCCGGGCATCCGGTGCCACCGGTGGAGGCGTTCCACCGGGCTCCCGAGGTACGGGCGTGGGCGCGCACCCAGCCGGGTGGCTCGCCGCCCGGGCGGCGGCTGGCCGTCACACCGGCGCGGTCCACCGACCGCCGGCAGGTCGACGCCGCGCGCGACACCCGCTACCGGTGGCTGCGCGACCGGTAGCGAGTAAGCAGATCTAGCCCCTGCGGCCGCCCAAGGCGGTTGTATGTGGCTGCGTGCGGTGTCAGGGGTGCGTCATGCGCAGCACGTCGAGCCCCTGGTCGAGCTGCTCGTGGGTGAGCGCGCCCTGCTCGACGTAGCCGGACTCGAGCACGACCTCGCGGATGGTCTTCCGCTCGGCCATCGACTGCTTGACGATCTTCGCCGCGTTCTCGTAGCCGACGTAACGGTTCAGCGGGGTCACGATGGACGGCGACGACTCGGCGTACTCGCGGCAGCGCTCGACGTTCGCCTCCAGCCCGTCGACGCAGCGGTCGGCGAGCAGGTTGGACGCGTTCGCCAGCAACCGGATCGACTCCAGCAGGTTCCTGGCCATCACAGGGAGCATCACGTTGAGCTCGAAGTCGCCCTGCGTGCCGGAGAACGCAATGGTCGCGTCGTTGCCGACCACCTGCGCGCAGACCTGGCGCACCGACTCGCAGATCACCGGGTTGACCTTGCCCGGCATGATCGAAGACCCCGGCTGCAGGTCGGGGATGGCGAGCTCGCCGAGGCCGGTACGTGGCCCGGAGCCCATCCAGCGGATGTCGTTGGCGATCTTGTACAGGCTGGTGGCGTAGGTGCGCAGCTGGCCGCTGGTCTCGACCAGGCCGTCGCGGGAGCCCTGCGCCTCGAAGTGGTTGCGCGCCTCGGTCAGCGGCAGCCCGGTGACGTCGGCGATCTCCGCGATCACCTTCGCGGAGAAGCCGGGCGGGGTGTTGATGCCGGTGCCTACGGCGGTGCCGCCGAGCGGCAGCTCGGCCAGCCTGGGCAGGGACGCGTTCAGCCGCTCCGCCGCGTAGCGCACCTGGGCGGCGTAGCCGCCGAACTCCTGGCCGAGCGTCACCGGCGTGGCGTCCATCAGGTGCGTGCGGCCGGACTTCACCACCTCGGCGAACTCCTCGGCCTTGCGCTCCAGCGAGCCGGCCAGGTGGTCGAGCGCCGGGAGCAGGTCGTGGGTCACCGCGCTGGTGGCGGCGATGTGGATGGACGACGGATACGTGTCGTTGGACGACTGCGACGCGTTCACGTGGTCGTTCGGGTGGACGTCGCGGCCGAGCTGCTCGGTGGCCAGCGTCGCGATGACCTCGTTGGTGTTCATGTTGCTCGAGGTGCCTGACCCGGTCTGGAACACGTCGATCGGGAAGTGCTCGTCGTAGCTGCCGGTCGCGACCTCGTCGGCGGCGGCGCGGATCGCGCCTGCGATGTCGTCGTCGATGACGCCGAGCTCGGCGTTCACCTTCGCGGCAGCCGCCTTGATCCGCGCGAGTGCCTCGATGTTCGCGCTCTCGATCCGCTGGCCGGAGATGGGAAAGTTCTCCACGGCCCGCTGGGTCTGTGCGCGCCACTTCGCGTGCACCGGCACTCGCACTTCGCCCATCGAGTCGTGTTCGACGCGGTATTCCTGCTGCTCGCTCATGCAGGTGAGGTTAGTCGAGTGTGGTAACCGGGCAACCGTGGGTCGCGGTGACATGGGACACTCCGCTCGTGACCGGGTCCCCACGTCCGCACGTCGTGCTGTCCGTCGCGATGTCGGTCGACGGCTGCATCGACGACACGAGCGACACCCGGCTGGTGCTGTCGAACGCCGCCGACCTCGACGAGGTCGACGAGCTGCGTGCCGGCTGCGACGCGATCCTGGTGGGCGCGGGCACCGTCCGTGCGGACGACCCGCGGCTGGTGCTGCGGTCCGCGGCGCGGCGGGCCGCCAGGGTGGCGCGCGGCGAGCCGGGTGACCCGGCGAAGGTCACGCTGACCGGCGGCGGTGGGCTCGCGCCCACGGCGCGGTTCTTCACCGTCGGCGAGGCGGCCAAGCTGGTGTACGGCACCGGCCCGGCGGTGGCGGAGTTGCGGGCAGAGCTCGGCGGGCTCGCCGAGGTCGTCGGTATGGCCGAGCCGTCGCCAGCGGCCGTGCTGGCCGACCTCGCCGGCCGCGGGATACGGCGGCTGCTCGTGGAGGGCGGCAGCCAGGTGCAGGCCGCGTTCCTCGCCGCGGACCTGGTCGACGAGCTGCGGCTGGCGATCGCGCCGCTGCTGGTCGGCGACCCTGCGGCGCCGCGGTTCGCGGGCGCGACGGGCCGCCCGCGGCACTTCACCCTCGTCGCCACCGAGCAGCTCGACGGCGTGGTCGTGCTGCACTACCGCCGTGCCGGCTGACGTCCTGCGCGGTCAGCTCCACTCGACGGTGGCGTGCTCCCGCCAGAAGTGCAGCGCCGTCTGGTCGCCCTGTACGTCCAGGTACTCCCAGCCGATCCGGTTCCACAGCAGCAGGTAGAGGTCCGACGTGGTCGCGCGGACCGTGCAGCCGGCGGTGGCGAAGTTCGGGTCGGTCACGTCGAGTCGTTGCGGGCCGATGGTCAAGTGCCAGCCGGTCTCCGCGTCGGTCGGCACCAGGGCCATGGTGTGCACGGCGTTCGACTGCAGCTTCGAGGCGGAGCGGCCGAAGAAGCCGCGCAGCAGCTCGTCGATGCCGTCGGCGGCGTGGCCGGACCCGAACGGCGTGATCAACCCGACCGCCGCCTCCGCGTCCGCGCGGTGGATCGCCGTCTCGTGGGCCTGCCGCCGCGCCCAGAACGAGGTGCCGGAGGCGGCCGGCAGGAACCGCCAACACTCCAGCTCGGGGTCGGCGTTGCGGAGGGCGTGGACGAGGGACGTGTAGCCGTCCTTGACCCAGCCGAGCAGGCCGTCCTGGTCGGCCGGGTCGTGCGGCCACGTCTTCATGATGGCCGGCTCCTCGTTCTCCGGGAGCATTCTCGTGCGCCGGCCGGCGACGTGCGTCGTCGCCCAGCGGTGTACGCCACCGAGGTGTTGCAGGAGGTCGCGCATCCGCCAGTTGGGGCAGGTAGGCACCGGGTTGTCGAGACCTACTCGCTCGGCCGCGAGCAGCAAGAGCTGGCCTTCGTAAAGCAGCGATTCGATGTACCCCGTCACATGGGACAGGTTCGGTGACCTGTGCTCACTGAGGGAACTCATGGAGGCAGTCTGCCAGCGACCGGGTAACGGGACGGTAAGCGGCTTCCGCTGACGCACCGTATTGTCGGCTTCATCCCGGTCGGCGTCACCGAAGTCCTACGCGTCGTAGGCGCGCTGCGCTCGGCGTATCGTTTCGCTGTGGACCAACGTGCCGGAACCCGCCCCCGAGACCTGCGTGCGTCCGACGCCGACCGGGAGGGCGTCGTCGACGTCCTGACCACCGCGGCCGCCGAGGGGCGGCTGTGCACTGAGGAGCACGACGAGCGGATAAAAGCCGCGTATGCCGCGCGGACGCTCGGTGAGCTGGCCGACCTGCTCCACGACCTGCCGAACGGGCCGGCGGCCGCCGGCCTGCCGGATCTCGACGACCGCATGGTCGGCGTGGCGTTCGGCCGCCGTGACCGTACCGGCCGCTGGGTGGTGCCGGCCGAGCTGGCGACGAGCGCTGTCGGCGGCACGGTCACCCTCGACTTCACCGACGCCATGTTCGCCGCGAACTCCACCGTCGTCTCGGCGCTGTGCCTCGGCGGCGCGGTGCGGATGCTGGTGCCACGCTCGGTGCGGGTGAGCGTGCACTGCGGCGGCCTGGTCGGCCTGCGCAAGATACGGACGCGCAAGACCGACCGCAACCCGCGCTTCCACCTGGTCGTCCGCGCCCGCGGCGTAGGGCAGATCACCGTCCGCACCGTCGGCTGAGCCCGGGGCTACGACGGCTCGCGGTGGCAGACCACCTCGAGCAGGAAGCCGTGCGGGTCGAGCCAGAAGGTGGCGTAGTAGCCCGGGTGGTACTCGGGGAACTCGCGCGGCTCGTGCACGATCTCCGCGCCCTGCGCCACCGCCCAGCGGTGCACGTCATGGACGGCCGCGCGCGACTGCACCATGAAAGCGAGGTGCTGCAGGCCGGCGCGGTGCCGGGAGTACGCGCCAGGTTCCTGCGCCTGGTACAGGAAGACGTACGTGCCCGGCTTGTCGTCCGCCGGCCGGTAGCTGACCTGGTCGTCGGTGGCGAAGAACGGTGCGTACGCCACAAGCGGCATCAGGTCGTCGTAGTACGCCTTCGCCCGCGGCAGGTCGGGGACGTTGACGCCGAGGTGGCCGAGCGGCATGAGGAGTGCTCAGCGGGGGCGTTCGAAGTCGACCATGCTGTAGGCGCGCAGCTTGGTGAGGCGGTGCTCGCTCTCGATCAGCCGCACCGTGCCGCTGCGCGAACGCATCACCAGCGAGTGCGTGCTCGCGCCGCCCGGCTGGTAGCGGACGCCGCGGAGCAGCTCGCCGTCGGTGATGCCGGTGGCGGCGAAGAAGACGTCGTCCGACGCGACCAGCTCCTCGGTGGTCAGCACCTGGTCCGGGTCGAGGCCGGCGTCGACTGCGCGCTGGCGCTCGGCGTCTTCCTTCGGCCACAGCTTGCCCTGCACGACGCCGCCGAGGCAGGAGATCGCCGCCGCGGTGATGATGCCCTCGGGCGTGCCGCCTACGCCGAGCAACAGGTCGACGCCGGTGTCCGGCCGGGCCGCCATGATCGAGCCGGCCACGTCGCCGTCGGTGATGAACTTGATCCTCGCGCCGGCCTCGCGGATCTCCTTCACCAGGTTCTCGTGCCGCGGTCGGTCAAGCACGACGACGGTGACGTCCTCCGGTGTGCCGCCCTTGGCGTCGGCGACCACCTGCACGTTGTGCCGCACCGGTGCTTCGATGTCCACCCGGTCGGCCGCCTCCGTGCCGGTGACCAGCTTGTCCATGTAGAACACCGCGGACGGGTCGTACATCGAGCCACGCTCGGACACCGCGATGACCGAGAGCGCGTTGCTCATCGCCATCGCCGTCAGCCGGGTGCCGTCGATCGGGTCGACGGCCACGTCACATCCCGGGCCGGTACCGTTGCCGACCTCCTCGCCGTTGTACAGCATCGGCGCATGGTCCTTCTCGCCCTCGCCGATGACGACGACGCCGGACATCGACACGGTGCCGACGAGCTGCCGCATGGCGTTGACCGCCGCGCCGTCCGCGCCGTTCTTGTCGCCGCGGCCCACCCACCGGCCGGCCGCCATGGCGGCGGCCTCGGTGACCCGGACAAGCTCCATGGCCAGGTTGCGGTCCGGTGCCTTCGTCGAGTCGGCCGGTGGCGCGTCGGTGCCGGCCGTGGGGTGCGCATCCGTCATGTTCTGCTCCCTCGTCGTTGTCGCCAGCCTAGTGCTCCGCTACCCGGCAGGCTCCCCAGATGCGTCCGGCGACGTCATCGTCACAGTGGGGTGAGACGTACCTCGGTGGCCTTGACGCTGAGCCAGATCGTCGCGCCGGCGGCCAGCCCGAGCGTCGCCGCGGCGGCTGGCGTCACCTCGGCGACGATGTCGGGCGCGCCGTGGACGTGCACGCGCACCCGGCCGCCGACGGCGGAGACCTCGCCGACGGTGCCCTGCCAGGTGTTGCGCGGGCTGCCGTCCGGCTTGGTCGGGTAGAGCGCTACCGACTCTGGCGACACGGTCGCGAGCACCTCGGTGCCGTCGGGCGGCGGGTCCGCAGCGACGAGCGTGCCGCCGTCGACCAGCTGCACGGCGCCGTCGGCCATCGTGCCCTCGTGCGCGTTCAGCCCGAGCATCCGCGCGATCCACGGCGACCTGGGCTGCTGCATGACCTCGGCGGGGCCGCCCACCTGGACCACGGCGCCACGTTCCACCACGACGAGCCGGTCCGCCAGCGTCACCGCCTCCACCGGGTCGTGCGTGACGAGCAGGCAGGTGCCGTCGAACCGGCCGAGGTGCTCGCGCAGCGTCCGCCGCAGTGCGACGGTGGCTTCCGCGTCGACTGCGGCGAGCGGCTCGTCGAGCAGCAGCAGCTCAGGCTCCGTCGCCAGGGCGCGGGCGAGCGCGACGCGCTGCGACTGCCCGCCGGAGAGCGTCGCGGGTTTCCGGTTCGCCAGCGCGGCCACGTCCAGGCGGTCGAGCCAGTCGTCGGCGCGCTCCCGCGCGGCCCGCCGGCCGACGCGACGCGACCGTAGCCCGTAGCCGACGTTGGCGCGCACACTCAGGTGCGGCAGCAGGGCGTGCCGCTGCGGCACCAGCCCGACCCGCCGGTCGTGCGCGGCCAGCCGCGCGATGTCGTTGCCTGCCAGCCGGATCCAGCCGTCGTCGAGCCGCACCAGGCCGGCGAGCGCGCGCAGCAGCGTCGTCTTGCCGGCGCCGTTCGGGCCGAGCACCGCGACGGTCTCGCCCCGCTCGCCGGTGAGGGTGACGTCCACCGGCCCGGCCCTGACCCTGGTGTCCAGGTGACTCATGACGTGCGCCCCAACCAGCGGCCGCGCAGCAGCACGAGCACCGCGAGCGACACGGCGAGCAGCAGCAGGCTCAGCGCGATGGCGGCGTCCGGGTCGTCCTGCAGGAGCACGTAGACGGCGAGTGGCAGCGTCTGCGTGGAGCCAGGCAGGTTGCCGGCGAACGTGATGGTCGCGCCGAACTCGCCGAGTGCGCGGGCCCACGCCAGCGCCGCGCCCGCCGCGATGCCAGGACCGACCAGTGGCACGGTGACGGTGAGGAACACCCGCAGCGGCCGTGCGCCGAGCGTGGCGGCGACGTCCTCGTGCTCCTGGTCCAGGCCGGCCAGCGCGCCTTCCACCGACAGCACGAGGAACGGCAGCGCGACGAACGTCTCCGCGAGCACAGCGCCCGCCGTCGTGAACGGCAGCTGCACCTGCAGTGCGCCCAGGGCGTCCCCGACGATGCCGTTGCTGCCGAACGCCAGCAGCAGCGCGACGCCGCCGGCGACCGGCGGCAGCACGAGCGGCAGCGTGACGAGCGCACGCACCACGGCCTTGCCGGGGAAGTCGGTGCGGGCCAGCAGGAAGGCCAGCGGCACGCCGAGCAGCAGGCTCAGTGCCAGCGCGGCGAACGAGCACTCCACCGACAGCCAGAGCGCACTGTGTACGTCCGCGCTGGCGAGCAGCGAACCCAGCGACGACCACGGGGTACGCAGCAGCAGGCCGACGAGCGGCAGCGTGATGAACGCCATGGCCGCGATCGCCGGCACCAGCAGCGTGGCCGGCGGCCGGGGCCTGGCGGCACGCGGCCGACCGGCTCCGTCGGCCGAGGCGCGCGCGGTCACCCTGGCTTCCCCAAGTTCTTTGTGTCCGGGGCAGAGTCCCCTGTGCCCGGGGAAGGTAGGGCACCGATCCTGGTGGTCGTCATGTGGTTCCCGGTTCGCCGAAGCCGTGCTCGGTGAGCACCTTCGTCGCCTGCTCGGACCGCAGCCAGCGGGCGAACCGCTTCGCCTCGCGGGGATGCGCGGAGTCGTCGACGGTGGCCACCGGGTAGGTCGCGATCAGGTTCTGCTTCGCGGGGATCGACACCGCGGTGAGCTTCGAGCCGCCGGCCCCGGTGACGTTGGTGGCGTAGACGACGCCGGCGTCCGCCTCGCCGAGGCGCAGCGGCGTGAGCACCTGCCGGACGTCAGCCGGCTCGCTCTTCGGTCGCACGGTGACGTCCGCCTGGTCGAGGATCTGCCGTGCGTACCTGCCGGCCGGCACGGTCGGGCCGGCGAGCACGACGCGGACGTCGGAGCGGCCGAGGTCGGCGAGCGTCCGCACCTGCTTCGGGTTGTCCTCGGGCACCACGATGGCGAGCCGGTTGGTGGCGAACGGCTTGCGGCTGCCGACGTACTCCTTGATGCCGGTCATGGTCGGTTCGTCGGCGGTCGCGATGACGTCTACGGGGGAGCCCTCGCGCACCTGTGCGGCGAGCTGTTGCGAGCCGCCGAACGAGAACTGCACGGCGACGTCGGGGTGCTCGCGCTGGTACGCGGTGCGCAGCTCGCCGAACGCGTTGGTCAGCGACGCGGCGGCGAGCACCGTGAGCTTCGTCTTCGCCGCCGCCTCGTCGGAACCGCCGCAGCCGCCGAGCGCGAGTGCCAGGGCAAGCGTCGTGGCCGCGGCGGTCAGGGTGCGTAGGGCAGTCACGAGCTCGGTACCTCCACGGTGACGTTGGTGGCCTTGACGCAGGCGATCGCCTCGACGCCGGGTTCGAGGCCGAGCTCGTCGACGGCCTCCGTGGACAGCAGCGAGACCACCCGGTGGGCGCCGGCCTGGACCTCCACCTGCGCCATCACGTCGCCGCGCAGCACACGGGTCACCAGGCCGGGGAAGGTGTTCCGCGCCGACGTGCGCGGGCGGGCCAGCGGGTGCTCACCGGACTCGCTGATGGTCACGGCGAACGCGGCGAGGTCCGCGCCGGCGATCACCCTGCGGCCGGCGGCGTCCCGGCTGCTGGCCAGCCGGCCGGCGTCGATCCAGCGGCGCAGGGTGTCGGCGCTGACGCCGAGCAGCTGCGCCGCGCGGCCGATCTGGTAGTCCGGCATGTGCCAGACAATACCCCAATATCGCCTCGCATCTGCAAGCAGAAGCCCGTATGTGATCCGGCATGTGCGAGGCATACGACGACGGTCCCCGGCCAGCATCTGACCGGGGACCGTCCGAGGTGGGGGAGGAATCAGCGCACCCAGTCGACGTCCATGGTGGCCGGGTTGAGCCCGTTCTCGGGGAAGAAGTTGTCCAGCTGGATCGTCTGGTGCATCGGCCCAGGTGGCTGCACCACGTCGTCCTCGCTACGGAACCACTCCTTGCCGTCGATGTAGCCGACCATGGCGTCCGGCGTCCACTCGAACGCGTAGTTGTGCCACTGGGTCAGGTCGGCCTCGGTGGAGAACTCCTGCTGGCCCCCGTTCTCCGAGCCGTCCCCGTAGTGCAGGAACGCCTGCATCTTGTTCTCGCCCGCGTTGGCCTCGGCGTAGTCGAGCTCACCGCCCTCCGGCCACTCGTTCGAGTCCGGCCACAGGATCAGCACCGGGTGGTACGGGTTGCCGCCCTGGTCCTCCTGGTTGACGCGCATCCGCACCTCCCAGCGGCCGTACTGCTGCCCCTGCTTCCAGGCCATGCCCCCGCTGTCGCCGTTCGGCTCGCCGGCGATGGTCAGGTGGCCGTCGGTCACCGTGACCTGGTCGGGGCAGCGACACCCGTTGCCGGCGTGCCCAGGGCCGTCGTACACGTCCCACTTCTTGCTGTCCACGGCGTCGCCCTCGAACTCGTCGCCGCCGACGGACTCGCCCCAGCTGTGCTCGACGGCCGCCTGGCTGACCCCCCGGCAGACTCTCTGTCGGTGCCGCCGACGGGTCCGCCGGCGGCGTGTCGCTCGCGGACGCCGAGGCGCTGGCCGTCGGCGAGGGTGTGATGGGGGTGCACGGGTCCCCCGAGTTCGACATCGCACCGGTAACCAGACCGAGGATGCCGAACGAGACCGCGACGATCTCGGTGAACCGGCCGCGCAAGCTACTACGCACTGTCGTCCCCTCTCGTCCAGGTGATGTCCCGGACGCTAGGGAGCGCCGATGAAATCGCGGTGGTGTCACGCTGAAGCGGCTGGTGTCAGCGGTCCTTCCGGCCGTACGTGCGGACGGCGTCCTCGAGGAACTTCTCCACCCGTGCGCTCTTGGACATCGGCTTGCCGTCGGTGAAGCTCCACGCGAACAGGCCGCGGTCGACGAGGGTGTCGAGCACGTCGTCGGTCAGCAGCTGTCGCACCTCGCGGTCGAACAGCGGCAGTGGGTCCTCCCACGGCTGGTGGTACGCGACCATCACCGGGCCGTACTTGCCGAGGGTGGTCACCATCGCCTCGACGTTCGCCATGTTGCTGCCGTCGGTCTCGCGCATGCCGAAGCTCTGGAAGTCGGACTTGCGCATCACGTCGGCGAAGTGCTTGAACATGGAGGGGCCGCCGCCGCGTTCCGGCCGGTCGTCGATGCGTGCCTCCCAGCCGTCCCAGCCGAGTGACACCCGTGCGTTCGGCGCCTCGTCGTGGAATATCCGCAGCACTTCCAGGTAGCGGTCCTTCAGCGCCTTGTAGTACGCCTCGTTCAACGAGTCCGGCTTGTACGCGTCCTTCGTGCATGCGTACGTGTTGAACCCCATGAACATGGAGACGTACAGCGACGGGTCGTCGGCGCGCCCGGCCAGGTTGCGGGCCACCTCGTGCATGTCCGCGGTGAACCGCTCGGAGAGCGGGTACGCCTTGCTGCAGCCGCGGCCGTACTTCGTGTCGAGCGGCTCCGGCTCGTCCCACGCGGCCACCACCAGGTGCAGCGCGTGCCCGTCCTCGTACGTCGACGGCGCCAGCTGCTCCTTGTACGCCTTCATCCTGGGTGAGGTCGTTCGGGCCGTTGTACCAGGTGGTCAGCATGCCGACGGGGGCGTCGCGGACCAGCTCGTGCTTGCTGGCCTGCACCGGGTCGCTGCCGAGACCGAACAGCACCTTGCCCTTGTCCGCGCCGGTCAGCTCCTCCGGTGGCACCGGCCGGCGCTGCACCGCCTCCGCCGACTGCCGGCCGCCCGCCTCGCCGGGTGCGTCCCTGCTGGTGAGCGTGCCGACGACGACCACGGCAGCCACCAGGATGACCACGGCGGCCACGGCAGCGACCACTGCGCCGCGGCGGCGCTGCGGGCCGTGCTGCGGTTCCGGCAGGTGCTGCCCGGCATCGTCGTCGCGTACCCACGGCGGCGTGGGCGCGTCCGGTGGCTCGGCGGCAGCCGGTGGTTCGGCCGGCGCGTCGTCGGCGAGCACCAGTTCGTGCGCGCGGCGCAGCTCGCTACCCGGTTCCACGCCGAGCTCGGCGACCAGCGTCTGCCTGGCCTTCCGGTACGCGGCGAGGGCGTCGGCGCGCCGGCCGAGCGCGTGCAGGGTGTACACCAGGCGGTGCCAGGTGGGTTCGCGCAGCGGGTCCTCGACGGTCAGCGCCTGCAGCTCGGCGGCGGCCTCGTCGTGCCTGTCCGCCTCGACGAGCGCGTCCGCGAGCGTGTACTTGGCCGTCCACCACAGCTCCGCCAGGCGCGCCCGCTCCGCACCCGCGACGTGGTCGGCGAGCACCGGGTACGGCTCGCCTACCAGGCGGCGAGCCCCGCGTGCAGCGTGTCGACCGCGCGGGTGGGGGCGCCGGCGGTGAACGCCTTCTTGCCGTCGTGCACCGCGCGCTCGAAGACGGCCGCGTCCAGCTCGGCGGTGTCCACGTTGATGCGGTACCAGCCCTGCCGGCTCTCCACCCTGGCCCGGTCGCCGGCGGCGGCCAACAGCTGGCGCGCCTGGTGCACGTACGTCTTCAGGTTGTTGCGTACCGAGCGCGGCGGGCCCTCCGGCCAGATGGCGTCCTGCAGGCTGTCCACACTGACCCAGGTGTTCGCGCGCAGCAGCAGGGCGGCCAACAGCCGTTGTGGCTTCTCCGCGGTGACAGTGATGGGTGCCCGCGTCGTCCGTTATCTCGAACGAACCCAAGACACTGAAGTGCACCGGCAGCGCCTCCGTCCGACGGTGAAGTGCCAGGCCAGGTCGCGATTGTACATGCGCTGTACCGCGCCAGGACCGATCCTGAACCGCCGCCACCGACGCTTCCCACAGGTCACGGAACAGTGGTGGGAGGCGCCAGGATGGCACCTGGGAACGTGCGGTTCGCCGCGCTCGGCTGTCTGCGTGCGCAGCGCGGCGACCAGGCACTCGACCTCGGGCCGGCGCGGCAGCAGGCGTTGCTCGGCGCGTTGCTGTGCCAGCTCAACCAGCCCGCGACGCCCGAGGCGTTGCTCGCGGGCGTGTGGGGCGACGACCCGCCGCCCACCGGGGTCAAGGTGCTGCCCACCTACGTCTACCGGCTGCACCGGCTGCTCGGCCCGCCGGACGTCAGCGGCGTCCGGATCGAGGGGGTCAGGGGCGGCTACGTGCTGCACGCCGACGACGGCACCGTGGACGCCGTCCGCTTCGAACGGCTGGTGCGCGACGGTCAGCAGGCGCGGCGCAACGGGCAACCGGACCGGGCGCACCAGCTGCTGCGGGACGCGCTCGCGCTGTGGGACGGCGAGCCGTACTGCGGGCTGCCCGGGCCGCTGCTCGAGGCGCAGCGCCGCCGGCTCACCGAGTACTGGCTGACCGCCATGGAGGAGCGCATCGAGCTCGACCTGGCCGCCGGCGACGCGCGCGCGACGCTGCCCGAGCTGCGGGTGCTGTGCGCCGACCACCCCGGCAGGGAGCGGTTCACCGGGTTGCTGATGACCGCGCTGTACCGGTGCGGGCGGCAGGCGGAGGCGCTCGACGTGTACGCGCGGGCGCGGCAGCAGGTGGTGGAGCAGCTGGGCGTGGAGCCCGGTCTCGAGCTGCGTACCGTGCACGAGGCGGTGCTGCGTGGCGCCGACGACACGTTGGGCGCGCCGGTGGTCGGCCGGCGACCCGTCGGGTGCACGCTGCCGCGGGGCGTCGACCTGCTCGGCAGGGACGAGGAGCTGGCCGCGGTGCTCGGTGCGCTGCGTCCCGCCCCTGCCGCGGCCGGCGCCAGGGTCTGTGTGGTGGACGGGATGCCCGGCGTCGGCAAGACGGCGCTCGCGGTGCGTGCCGCGCGCCTGCTCGCCGACGGCTACCGGACGGCCAGGTGTACTGCGACCTGCGGGCCAGCTCGGCCACGTCCGCCGCGCTGGACGTCGCCGACGCACTCGGCGTGCTGCTGCGCGGGATCGGCGAGCCCGGCCGGCGCAGGTGCGCGTGCCGCGCGGTGGCGGTCCGGGGTGGGCGGTAAACGGCTGCTCGTCGTGCTCGACGACGTCGCCGGGTCGCAGCAGGTCGAGGCGCTGCTGCCCGGCAGCGCCGGCTGTGGCGTGCTGGTGACCAGCAGGCGGCGGCTCACCGTGTCACGGCCGGACGTGGTGGTGCCGCTGCGGCCGCTGCCGGCCGGCCCTGCGCGTGACCTGCTCGCCGGTCTGGTCGGCGACGCCCGGGCGGCGGACGAGCCGTTCACCGTCGACACCCTGGCACGTGCCTGCGGGGGACTGCCGGCCGCGCTCGGCTACCTGGCGGCCCGACTGGTGCACCGGCCGCAGTGGCCGCTGCAGGAGATGGCACGCCGGCTGGCCGGCGGTGGCCGGGTCGTCCTCGACGAGCTCTACGCCGACGACGGCGCGCTGGCTGGCGCCTTCGCCGTGTCGTACGCCCAGCTCGCCGACGCGGACCGGGCCACCTTCCGCGCGCTCGGCCGGCTGCCCGCGGAGGTCATCGACGTCCGCTGGGCGGCGGTCGCGACCGGCCGCCCGCTCACCCCGGTGGCGGCAAGCATGGAGCGCCTCCTCGACGCCAACCTGGTCGAGTCGACCGGCACCAACCGATACCGGATGCACCCACTCGTGCACGCCCACGCGGCCGGCGTGCGGGACTGACCGCGTAGGCGTGCCGCCGGTTGCGCGGCACGCCCTAGAACGGTGGGGCCTCGCCGGACTCCTCGCCGTCGCCGTCGGCCTCGGCGGTGGGTTCCTCGGCGTCGGGGTCGGTGTCGGTCATGGCCTGGTGGAGGCGGGCGCGGGCGCCGTCCAGCCAGTCCTGGCAGGTGCGGGCCAGCTCCTCGCCGCGCTCCCACAGGGCCAGCGACTCCTCCAGAGTGGTGCCGCCGGCCTCCAGCTTGCGCACGACCTCGACCAGCTCGGCGCGGGCCTGCTCGTAGCTGGCCTCGGGCTGCTGGTTGTCCGTCATGGCCGCTCCTGCTCCTCGTCAGCCGTCTCCACCGTGGTCACCGTCGCGTCGAACCTGCCGTCGACCAGGCGTACGGTGACTGCCTCGCCGGCCGTCACCTGCTGCGCGGACGCCGCCACCCGTCCGTCGGCGTGCTGCACCACGGCATAGCCACGCTGCAGCGTAGCGGCGGGCGACAGCGCCACCACGCGCGCCCGCACATGCCTGATGTCGTCGGCCGCGCGGTCCAGCTGGTGGCGCAGCGACCTGTGTGCGCGGTCGCGGACGTCCACCACCTCCTGCTCCCTGCGGTCCAGCTCCCGCACCGGGTCGGCGAGCGCCGGACGCGACCGCAGCGCGTGCAGCGCGGCCTGCTCCCGGCCCAGCCAGCTGGTGAGGTGCCGCCGCGCCCGGTCGCGCAGCTGCCTGATCAGCTCGCTCTGCTCGCCGACGTCGGGCACCACCTGCTTCGCCGCGTCGGTCGGCGTGGACGCGCGGACGTCGGCGACCAGGTCGACCAACGGCGCGTCCTGCTCGTGACCCACCGCGCTCACCACCGGCGTACGGCACGCGGCCACGGCGCGCAGCAGGCCCTCGTCGGAGAACGGCAGCAGGTCCTCGAGCGACCCGCCGCCGCGCGCGACGATGATGACGTCGACCTCGGGGTCGGCGTCGAGGTGGCGCAGCGCCTCGGTTACCTCGGTGGCCGCGTACGTGCCCTGCACGGCGACCTGCTGCACCCGGAACTGCACCGCCGGCCAGCGGCGCTTGGCGTTCTCCAGCACGTCGCGTTCCGCCGCGGAGTCGCGGCCGCAGATCAGCCCGATGCGGCGGGGGAGGAACGGCGGTCGGCGTTTGCGCTCGGTGGCGAACAGCCCCTCGGCGGCGAGCATCTGGCGCAGCCGTTCGATCCTGGCGAGCAGCTCGCCGACGCCGACCGGCCGGATCTCCGTCGCCGCGAGCGACAGCCGGCCGCGGGTCACGTACACCTCCGGCTTGGCGTGCACGACCACCCGGGCGCCGTCGACCAGCGGCGGCTGGATCCCGTCGACGAGCTGCTTCGCGCAGGTGACCGGCAGCGACACCTGCGCGACCGGGTCGCGCAGGGTGAGGAACACGGTGTTCGAGCCTGGCCGGCGGCTGAGGTCGGTGAGCTGGCCGTCCACCCAGACCCGCCCGAGCCGGCCGACCCACTGCGCGATCAGCTGCGCCACGGTGCGTACGGGCACCGGGCGTTCTGGCGAGGTCTCCATCCGGCTCATCGACGGACACCGTCTCATGCCTACCCTGGGGAGCATGACCAACGCCCCGAACCGAGTGCTGCTCGCCAAGCCCCGTGGCTACTGTGCCGGCGTCGACCGCGCCGTGGTGACCGTGGAGCGCGCGCTGGAGAAGTACGGCCCGCCGGTCTACGTACGCAAGCAGATCGTGCACAACACGCACGTGGTGCGCACGCTCGAGGAACGCGGCGCGATCTTCGTGGAGGAGGTCGACGAGGTGCCAGAGGGCGCGCTCGTGGTGTTCTCCGCGCACGGCGTCGCGCCGAGCGTCCACACGGGCGCGGCCGAGCGCAACCTCCGCACCATCGACGCGACCTGCCCGCTGGTCACGAAGGTGCACAACGAGGCCAAGCGGTTCGCGTCCCAGGGCAAGCAGATCCTGCTGATCGGGCACGAGGGCCACGAGGAGGTCGAGGGCACCGCGGGCGAGGCGCCAGAGGACGTCGTGCTCGTGGACGGTCCGCAGCAGGCCCAGACGATCGAGATCAAGGACCCGAAGCAGCTGGTGTGGCTGTCGCAGACCACGCTGTCGGTGGACGAGACCAACGAGACCGTCCAGGCGCTGCGGGAGCGGTTCCCCGAGCTCGGCGACCCGCCGAGCGACGACATCTGCTACGCCACGCAGAACCGGCAGAACGCCGTGAAGCAGATCGCTGCGGAGTCCGACCTGCTGCTGGTCGTCGGCTCGCGTAACTCGTCGAACTCCGTACGGCTGGTGGAGGTCGGGCTGGCGTATGGCGCGAGCGCGTCGTACCTCGTGGACAACGCCGGCGAGATCGACCCGGCGTGGCTGGACGGTGTGTCGACCGTCGGCCTGACCAGCGGGGCCTCGGTGCCGGAGGAGCTGGTGTCCGAGGTGATCGACTGGCTCGCGCAGCGCGGCTACGGCGACCTGCAGGAGGTCGACGCGCCGTCGGAGTCGACGCTCTTCGCCCTGCCCAGGGAGCTGCGCGAGACCCGCAAGAAGGCGCAGGCGTAACGCCGGTCAGCGGTACCCTGTGGTGTCCGCCGGCTTGTCGGCGTCCTGCACCTCGGGGACGTACCGCCAGGCGTCCGGCCGGCTGCCGTCGGTGTCGGTGAAGCCGTAGACCCTGGCCAGCTGTCCGCTGGACAGCGACTGGCCGTTCCACCGCGCGACGTCGGGGTCCTGCGCGAGCGCGGCGGTCGCGCGGCCGACGAACGCGGGGCTCTCAGAGATCGCGAAGTGCGGTATCCGCTCGGTCGCGTCGCGCCAGTTCGCCTCGGTGACGCCGAACTCCTCGAGCATCGCCTCGGAGCGCAGCCAGCCGGGGGTGAGCGCGACCGCCGTGGCGCCGCGCGGCGCCAGCTCGTGGCCGAGCGCGAAGGCCATCCGCAGGTTCGCCGCCTTCGCCAGGTCGTAGAAGAACGAGACCCGGTAGTTGATCGCGTTGTACTCGTCGGTGCCGTCGGTGACCTCCACGACGAGCCCGCCCGGCGTCTCGAGCAGCAACGGGATCGCGACGTGGCTGGTGATGGCGTGCGTGTCCACGGCCAGCCGCAGGGTGTGCAGCCCGTACTCCAGGTCGGACTCCCAGACCGTCTTGTCCCACTCCATCTTCGTCGCGCCCCAGATGTTGTTCACCAGGACGTGCAGCGCACCCTGCTCGCGCTCGATCCTGGCGACGAGCGCCCGGACCTCGTCCGGCACCAGGTGGTCGACCTGCACCGGGATGCCCCTGCCGCCCGCCGCGTCGACCAGGGCGGCGGTCTCCTCGATGGTCTCCGGACGGTCCATCTCGGAGCGGTGCGAACCGCTGGTCCGCCCGGTCACGTACACGGTCGCCCCGACCGCACCCAGCTCGACCGCGATCCCGCGACCTGCCGCCCTCGTCGCCCCGGCCACCAGAGCCACCTTGCCCGCCAGCGTCACCGTTGCCTCCCTCGCGCCTGCCAGCCATACAGTGTATGGCAAGGTACCATACGCTGTATGGCAGACGCTGGCAACGGTCGCCCGCGGCGGTTGAGCCGGGAGGTGATCCTGGACGCCGGGCTGCGGATCGTCGACGAGGCCGGCATCGAGGCCCTGACCATGCGCCGCCTCGCCGCGGACCTGCAGGTCAACCCGATGTCGATCTACCACCACCTGCCGGGCAAGGCCGCCGTGCTCGCCGGCCTGGTGGAGCGGGTCTACGCCCAGCTGCGGGTGGACGTCCCGCCGGACGGCACGCCGTGGCAGGACCAGGTGCGCGCGGCGGCGCAGGCGTACCGGCGGATCCTGCGCGCGCACCCGAACCTGGCGCTGCAGATCATCTCCGACCCGGCGGCGGTGGCCGAGTCGCTCGCGGTGGCCGGTGAGCCGCTGTACGCAGCGCTGGCGCAGGCCGGGCTGCCGCCGCGGGCGGTCGTGGACGCCGCCAACACCGTGGTCGACTTCGTGCACGGTTTCCTGCTCGGCGAGACGAGGAGCGGCGGCGAGCCGTTCGACCTCGGTCCTGACCTGCTGGAACGCGTCGCCGCCCTACCGCAGGGCTCGGCGCCGACGCTCACGGCGGTCGCCGAGGCGGTCGGCGCCGACGGTTTCAGGTTCGAGTACGACCGCGGCTTCGAGGTCTCCCTCGACATCCTGATCAGGGGCATCGAGGCCGGCCTGCGGTAATCGACCGGTGGGCCGCAGCAGCCCAGCCGGCCGTCAGCGGGAGTCGTCGTCCTCGGTGCGCTTCGCGGCGCTCTCCCTGCCCTGGTCGGCGACCTTGCCGACGCCGTCGGCGAGGCGCTCGCCGGCCTTGTCCAGCTTGGCCGAGTACTTGTGCCCGGTCTTCTCGTCGAGGTACCCGGTCATCTTGTCCAGCTTGGACTTGATGGTGTCCTCGTGCTTCGCGGTCTGTTCGGTGAGGCCGTCGCGGATCTCGCCCAGGCCCTCCGCGAACGCGCTGGCGACCTGCTTGCTCTGCGCCCGCCAGTCGTTGCTGCCGTTGTCGGCCATGTGCTCCAAACCCCTCGTCGTCGCCGGTCACCCCACCAGGACAGTTACCGAGAATACCTGGTCGGTTGCGCCGGCGAAGCCGTTCAGTGGGCCAGCCGACCCTGGTCTTCCTCAGGGTGCTGCGGGGTGACGCCGAACCGCTCGTCGCCCAGCTCGTCGGCCGCGTCGTCGTCTTCCTCGTCCGCGTACAGCAGCCGGATCTGCCTCGCCTCGCTCGCCGACGACACCAGCTCACCGGCGCCGAGCGGGCGCGGTGTCTCCTCCACCGGGGTCGGCGCGGGCAGCTCGCCCTCGACCAGCTGCAGGTCGCGCATCCGGCGTGCGCTCACCAGCACCCGGGTCTCCAGCGAAGCCACGGTGCCGTTGTACGCGGTGACCACGCGTCCGATCGCGCGGCCGAGGCCGTCGACCTTGTCGCCGAGCTTGCCGAGCCGGTCGTAGAGCTGCTTGCCGAGCTCGAAGACCTCGCGGGCGTTGTCGGTGAGCGCGGCCTGCTGCCAGGTGTACGCGACCGTACGCAGCATGGAGATCAGCGTGGTCGGGGTGGCGATCACCACCCGGTTGGCCATCGCGTGCTCGAGCAGCTGCGGGTCGTGCTCGAGGGCGGGCGCGAGGAACGCCTCGCCGGGCACGAAGAGCACCACGAACTCGGGCGTCGGGCTGAACGCCGCCCAGTACTCCTTCGCCGCCAGCTGGTCGACGTGCTTGCGCAGGTGCCGCGCATGCCGCGAAAGCGCCTGCGTCCGCGCGGCGTCCTCGGTGGCCTCCACCGCCTCCAGGTACGCGGCCAGCGGCACCTTCGAGTCGACGACCACGTTCTTGTCGCCGGCGAGGTGCACGACGAGGTCCGGCCGGCGCTGCCCGTCGTCGGTGGTCGCGTTGCCCTGCTTGGTGACGTCGCAGTGCTCGGACATGCCGGCGAGCTCCACGATGCGTTCCAGCTGCAGCTCGCCCCAGCGGCCCCTGACCTGCGGCGCGCGCAGCGCGTTGGCCAGCGACGCGGTCTCGTGCCGCAGCTGCTCGCCGGTCTGCCGCACCAGCCCGACCTGCTCGGTGAGCGAGTGGTACGCCGCCACGCGCGCCTGTTCGAGCTCCCGCAGCTGCCCCTCGACCTTGGTCAGCGTGTCCTTCAGCGGCGCCACCATGTTCTCGACGGCCTGCCGCCGCTGGTCGAGGTCGCCGGCCGCCTTGGTCTGGGCTTCCTTGAACCGCTCGTCGGCGAGCTGGAGGAACTGCTTGCTGCTCTGTTCGAGCGCCGCGGACGACAGCGCACGGAAGCGCTCGTTCATGGTGCGGTCGACCAACTCCGCCTGTTCGGCCGCCGCGCGGCGTTCCGCCTCGAGCGTGGCGCTGAGCCCGGCCACCTCGCTCTCCGCCTTCCGTAGCGCGGCCGCCGTACGTTCCTCGGCGTCACGCGACCGGTCGCGCTCGCCGCGGAGCGTGTCGCGCTCGCTGACGGTGTGGGCGTGGCGCACCCGGGCGATCAGTACGGCGACTGCCGCACCCAGCAGTGCGCCGAGCAGCAGTCCGCCGACGAGCAGGGCAGCGGTGATCGCGTCCATGTAGTGATAGTTGCAGCTGGCACCGACTCAAGCCCAGGGTGCCGCGCCGACTCCGCGCAAACCGAGCCAGCCGTCAGCCAGCCGGCCCGGCGAGTTAGGTTTACGTCTCGTGAGTCTCAGCATCGGTATCGTCGGCCTGCCCAACGTCGGAAAGTCAACCGTCTTCAACGCGTTGACCAAGGGCAACGTGCTCTCCGCGAACTACCCGTTCGCGACCATCGAACCCAACGTGGGCGTGGTGGGCGTGCCCGACCCGCGGCTGGCCGCCCTGGGCACGATGTTCAGCTCGGCGCGTGTGGTGCCTGCGTCGGTGAGCTTCGTGGACATCGCCGGGTTGGTGCGCGGAGCGTCGGAGGGGCAGGGGCTCGGCAACCAGTTCCTCTCGCACATCAGGGAGTCCGACGCGATCTGCCAGGTGATCCGCGTCTTCGAGGACTCCGACGTGATGCACGTCGACGGCCGGGTGAGCCCGAAGGACGACATCGACACCATCAACACCGAGCTGGTGCTCGCCGACCTGCAGACGGTCGAGAAGGTGCTGCCGCGGCTGGAGAAGGAAGCCAAGCTGAAGAAGGACCTGGCGGCGACCGTCGAGGCCGTGCGCGAGGCGCGTGACGTGCTGAACTCCGGCCAGACGGTGTTCGCCGCCGGCCTGGACACGGAACCGTTGTACGACCTGCATCTGCTCACCGCCAAGCCGTTCCTCTACGTCTTCAACGTGGACGACGAGGAGATGGGCAACGAGGAGCTGAAGCAGGGGCTGCGTCAGCTCGTCGCGCCTGCGGAGGCCGTCCTCCTAGATGCCAAGCTGGAACACGAGCTGACCGAGCTCTCCGAGGAGGAGGCGCTCGAGCTGTTGCAGTCGGTGGGGCAGGAGGAGTCCGGCCTCGCGATCCTCGCCCGCGTCGGCTTCGAGACGCTCGGCCTGCAGACGTTCCTCACCGCCGGCCCCAAGGAGTCGCGCGCATGGACGATCCGCCGAGGCGCAACCGCCCCCGAAGCCGCCGGCGCCATCCACAGCGACTTCCAGCGCGGCTTCATCAAGGCAGAGATCGTCTCGTACGACGCACTCGTCGACGCAGGCTCCATGGCCGAAGCCCGCTCCCGCGGCAAGGTCCGCCTGGAAGGCAAGGACTACCCCATGACCGACGGTGACGTGGTGGACTTCAAGTTCAACGTGTAGCCGAGCACGTTCACGCAGATCACTGCCTTATTTCGCGTTCCCATTCCTCAATCGTTCCTCCACACATCGCCGGCCTCCCGACCGCGCAGGCCGCCGACAGCGAACCTCTGAGCGACCGCGCGGTCAGAGGTCCACGCCCAGCGCCGCCGCCGTCGGTACGGCGAACCGCGGTACAGTCGGACATGCGCGGCGGGCCGTCCGGGGTTTGCCGGCTTCGTGGAACATCTCCCGCCAGGTCGCCCGGCCGAGAGATTCCTCCGGGTATTCGGCTAGCGACCACACTTCCCCGATGACGTTGCGAGCGTGGTTGCGCGCGATCCGCCACGCGTGGCGGATCGTGTTGTGGTGGGGTGGGTTGCCGTTCTCGCCCTCGAACAGCCACCGGTCCTGGTCGTCGCCGGGGCGGTACAGGCGGATGTCTTCGGACAGCATCGTCAGTAGCTCGCTGGCGAGGTACACCGTTCGCTCTGAGCCGGCCTTCGGCCATAGTCTCCGAACGGTGGCAGTCCGTAGGGTTACACGGCTTCGATCTGATCGCCGGTGACTGGGACGTTGTCGAACTCGCCGTCGACCACCACGTCGACTGCGTACTCATCGGGCGCGTTGACGGCGTCGACGACGGTGCCGACGGTGCCCGCGGGGACTACCGGTACGCCGTCGTCTCGGGTGACGTCCCCGACGAGACGGACCTTGGTGCCTTCCTCGAACGTCATCGCTCGCCCTTCGCCGTGTGCACTTGGAGCCAATTGGTGATCATGCGCGGCTCGCCGAACTTCGTCTCCCGATGCTCGTACGGCCGCGCGCTCGGCAGCCCGGCGCTGAGCTGCCGCAGGACGTCATCGGCCGCCGCGGCCCGCCATCGGCGCTGTGCGCGTCGTAGCCGAGGTCGACCCACGCCTGCCACTCGCCGCCGTTGTCCTTCTCCGGGTGCATCGAGTAGTTCGCGAACTTGCCGGGATCGACCGACGCTGACGTCGCGCCGGGGAAGCGGAACGTCGGCCGGTCCGGCTGTCCTGCCTGCGCCGGGCTCGGCCGCTGCGTACCGGTGCCGACGCTGCCTGACGGTGAGGAGACCGCCGTGCCGCCCCGCAACGCGATGGCCCGCTCCAACAGCTCGGTCAGCTGCGCCTCGACCGTCGCGAGGACGCCGCCGGCCTCCTCGATGCCCGCCCGCGCGCCTCGGTCTCGGCAACCGCCCGATCCCGGCCAAACGCGGTGGCCGCGTCGACCGCAGTCTCCGCCGCCGTGACCGCCTTGCCCGCCATGCTCGTGCACCCTCTGCACGCTGCTCAGGCTCGCCTGCAGCGCCGCGACCAAGTCATCGAGCGCGGACACCTCACCCTGGACCGTTCGGCAGCACGTCAGCGGCATCGTGCCCGAGCGCCCGTGGTACTGCAACACGGCACTGCTGCAAAGGGACAATGTGCCGGCTCATTCCTCAGAAATTCCTCAGCACGACCACGACGGACCACCGACCACCAACGCTTCCTAGTGGTGTATGTGCAGGTCAGGCCGCAAGTGTCACTAAATGGGTTGCCGATGTGTCCCTGGCGCAGCAGGGTGAGCGCGATGATGGACGCGACCGGGTTGCTGCGGGCGTACGACGAACAGCTGCGTTCCGACGCCGAGACGCCTAGTGCGGTCTCGGTGGCTCGGACCGGGCCGCTGCGGTTGGTGACGTTCGCCGGTGGGCGGGGGTTCGTGACGTACCGGGACCTCGGGGGTGCGGACGCCGACGAGATCGCCGGGCTCGTGCCTGAGGTGCTCGCGCACTACCGGGCCGATCCCGCGATCGAGCGGGTGGAGTGGAAGACCCGCGGCCACGACCGGGCGCCCGGTCTGCACGAGGCCCTCGTCGGCAACGGGTTCACTCCGGGCGAGCCCGAGTCGATCATGCTCGGTGAGGCCAAGGCGCTGACGGCCGACGTGCCGTTGCCCGCGGACGTCACGCTGCGGCGGGTGACCGAGGAGCGCGACGTCCGTGCCATGAGCGCGATGCAGGACGAGGCGTTCGGCGACCCGGTCTCGGACGCGATGGCGGACGCGTTGCTGCGCCGGCTCGCGCTCGACGACGGGATGGAGCTGTGGGTGGCGGAAGCGGACGGCAGGATCGTCGCCGCCGGTCGGCTCGAACCGGTCGCTGGCACCGCCTTCGCGGGGATCTGGGGCGGCGCGACGCTCGAGGAGTGGCGCGGTCGCGGCATCTACCGCGCGTTGACGGCGGCACGCGCCCGGTCCGCGCTCGCCCGCGGCAAGACCCTCGTCCGCAGCGACTCGACCGAGTACTCCAGGCCGACCCTCGAACGTGCCGGTCTGGTGAAGGCGTCGACGACGACGCCGTACGTGTGGCTCCCCTGAGTCAGCGGCGCAGCTTCAACACCTTCATGGTGATCCGGGAGTCGACGCGTGCGATGGCGGGATCGCCGAGCAGCTGCGTCGTCAGCCAGCGTTCGTACGTCGCGGTGTCGGCGACCTGGACGCGGATGAAGTAGTCCGGCAGCCCGAACATCCTGCGCAGCTCCACGACCTCGTCCATCGCCGCCAGCCGCTCTTCGAAGGCGTCCACGGTGGCGAGGTCCTTGGCGACCAGGTCCGCGTGGATGAGGACCTCGAAGCCGCGGCCGAGCCGCTGTGCGTCCACGTTCGCCGAGTAGCCGGTGATGACTCCGTCGGCCTCGAGCCTGCGGACGCGGCGCAGGCAGGGCGCGGCGGTCAGCCCCACCCGGGCGGCGAGCTCCTGGTTGGTCAGCCGCCCGTCCTGCTGCAGCTGATGAATGATTGCTCGATCGATCTCATCCATGCGAACAGATTGCGCCAACATGGACGATACCGCAACAGAAGGCAAGCACCTTGCGCACGAACTTGCTTACGCTTGCTGCATGAGTGAGGTATGTGCCGCGCCGCCACGTACGGACTTCCGCGCGGCAGCCCGCGAGACGTGGGTCATCTGGCTGGGGCTGTTCGCGCTGGGGATCGGCTTCGGCGTGCTGGTCGCCAGCCACGGGTTCCCCTGGTGGCTCGCTCCCGTCATCTCAGCGGTGCTGTTCGCCGGGTCCGTCGAGTTCATCCTCGTCGGCATGCTGGCGGCGGCCGCGCCGATCGCCGCCATCGCCATGACCACGTTCCTGGTGAACGCGCGGCACCTCTTCTACGGGCTGTCGTTCCCGCTGCACCGGGTGGCCGGGTGGCACCGCAAGGCGTACAGCGTGTTCGCCCTGTCCGACGAGGCATACGCGCTGACGACGAGCAAGGACCCCGACACGCTCACCAGTGGTCGCATCCTCTGGACGCAGTTCGGGCTACACGCCTCGTGGGCGGCCGGTGCGCTGGCCGGCGGTCTCGTCGGCACGACACTGCTGCGCGACGTCGAGGGGCTCGACTTCGTCCTCACCGCCCTGTTCGGCGTCCTCACCATGGACGCGTACCGGGCCCGGCCCGACCGGACCACCCTGCTGCTGGCGGGCGGCTGTGCCGTGGCCGCCCTCGCCGTGACTCCGGGCTCGATGATCCTCGCTGCCATGGGGGCGTTCACCGCATGCCTCGCCGTCCGGCACCGACTCGCTCAGGGAGCTCGCCGTGCCTGACGCCCCGTACGTCGCCACTGCGCTCGCGGTCGCGGTCGCCGTCACCGTTGCCCTGCGGGCGGCTCCGTTCGCCATGAAGAGCGTCATCCAGGAGTCGGCGCTGTTCGCCGACCTCGGCCGGTGGATGCCGCTCGGCGCCATCGCGATCCTCGCGGTCTACTGTCTGTCGAGGATCGACGTCACTGCGCCATCGCACGGCATCGCCGAGTTGACCGGCGTCGCGGTCACCGTCGTGGTGCACCTGCTGCGCCGCAACGCGGTCCTCAGTATCGTCGCCGGCAGCATGGCGTGCATCGTGCTGGCCAACTGGTTGCTGCCGGCTTGAGGGCACGCTCCAGACGGACATACGGAGCGCAGCAGTGAACCCACAGGTAGTGGTCGTCACCGGTGGCGGGCAAGGTATCGGCAGGGCGGTAGCGGAGCGGCTGGTCGACGACGGCATCCGCGCCGTGGTCGTCGACCTCGCCGCGCCGACGACGGACTGGTTGGCGCCCCTCGTCGCAGCCGGCGCCGCACGCGTCGTGGTCGGCGACGCCGGCGACGACGCGGTGGCCGGCCGCGCGGTGGCGACGGCGCGCGAGCTCGGGTCGCTCGTGGGTTGGGTCAACAACGCGGCCGTGTTCCGCGACGCGTGGCTGCACGAGGCGGGCGGTGCGGCCGTGGCAGAGCTGGTGCGCAGCAACCTGCAGCCCTGCCTCGCGGGCGCGGCGGCCGCTGTCGCCGCGTTCCGGGCCGACGGCACCGCAGGCTCGATCGTCAACGTCTCCTCGCACCAGGCCCAACGCCCCGTGCGCGGCGCACTCCCGTACGCCACCGCCAAGTCCGCGATCGAGGGCCTGACGCGTGCACTCGCCGTCGACTACGGTCCCTGGGACGTCCGCGTGAACGCGGTGGCTCTGGGCTCGGTCGTGACCGACAGGCTCGAGTCGTTGGCTGCCGACCATGCCGCGATGGACGAGCAGATGCGCGACCTGCACCCGCTCGGGCGTGCCGCGTCGGCCGCCGAGGTCGCCGACGTGGTCGCCTATCTCGTCTCGGACCGGTCGCGATTCGTCAGCGGTGCCACCGTCCCCCGTGGACGGCGGCCGTTCGGTGCAGGGACCCGACCCGGAGGCCAGGAGCCTGCGTTGATGCGCCATCCGTAGTGTTGAACACGCAGCCCAACCGGGCGGTAACCCGCCGCGTCGAACAGGTTGTGGAACCCGGGTTCAAGACATGGTGCGGAGAAGGGTAGATAAAGATTCCGCCAAGATTTAGCGTGCTGACCGCCTGCCTGGCTGCGCTGTGTCTGACTTGATGTGCACCCTGACTCGCGTCATCGGTACGGTAAGTCCTCGCTCGTGAGGCGGCTGTAAGGTCGCCGGTCGAACTGGATACGTCGCGTCGTGGCGACTTATTGCGGTAGCGCGGGTGGCATGCTGTTCGAGGCTGTCCGAACCGTGCGTGATGCGCAACTGGCGGCCAGGTAGCGTGATGGGTACCTGCGGGAAATCGACCCGAGGAGGAAAAGTTGATCGAAGCGCGCGGCGTGAGCAAGGTGTTCGGGGTACCCGAACGCAAAGCCGCCGAGGCTCTCGCGCGCGGTCGCAGTGGTCGAGACGAGATCGTCGGCGCTGGAGGCGTACTCGCTGTCGATGACGTGTCGTTCACCGTCGACCGTGGTGAACTGTTCGTGATCATGGGTCTGTCGGGTTCCGGCAAGAGCACCATGATCCGCATGATCAACAAGTTGATCCCCCCGACCGCTGGCACGGTGATCATCGGCGATGTCGACGTCGGGAAGATGTCCGACGCTGCACTACGCAGGTTGCGGAACCAGCGCATCAGCATGGTTTTCCAACACTTCGCACTGTTCCCGCACCGGTCCATCAAGGACAACGTGGCGTACGGGCTCAAGGTGCGCGGCATGTCGAACGGGCAGCGCTCGGAGAAGGCGGGCGCCGCACTCGAGCAGGTGGGTCTCGCGCACCGGATGGACGCGTACCCGCACGAGCTCTCCGGTGGCCAGCAACAGCGCATCGGGTTGGCGCGGGCGCTCGCGACCGAGGCCGACATCCTGCTGATGGACGAGCCGTTCAGCGCGCTCGACCCGTTGATCCGGCGCGATATGCAAGACCTGCTGCTGGAGCTGCAGGGCGAGGTGCGCAAGACGGTCCTGTTCGTCACGCACGACCTGAACGAGGCGATGCGCATCGGCGACCGGATCATGGTGATGAAGGACGGCGGCGTCGTGCAGCTCGGCACCGGCCCTGAGATCATCGCCGAGCCGGCGACCGAGTACGTACGCGACTTCGTCTCCGACGTCGACCGCACCCGGGTGCTGACCGCCGCCACCATCATGCGTGAGCCGCTGGTCGTCGCATCCGTCGACGAGCAGCCGCGGCAGGTACTGCGCAAGCTGGAGGGCGTCGAAGCAGGTGGCGTCTACGTGCTCGACGCGGACCGCAAGGTCGTCGGCGTCGCACACGACAAGGACCTCGCGAAGGCAGGCACACGGCCGCTGCGCGAACTGCTGACCGACGACTACGAGACGGTCACCGAGGAAGAGTCGATCGTCGAGTTCGCGCAACGTACGGGCAACCACCCGGTGCCACTCGGCGTGGTCGACGGCGACGGGCGGCTGTGCGGTGTGGTGCCGCGCGCCGCGATCCTGGCCGCGATCTCGGGTGAGGACGACGAGTCCGCTACGAGGACCGAGGATGCCGGCGACGCCGACACGAGTGCGGGCGAGCCGCCGGGCGAACCTGCGGTGGCGGGAGCCGACGCAGCCTTGCCCGGCGAAGGCACCTCCGCGTCGGAGAGGGTGACGGATAATGCCTGAGATGCCCAGGATCCCGCTCGGCCAGGTCATCGAAGGCTTCATCACCTGGCTCACCAACAACGCCAGTGTGGTCTTCGATGCCATTTCCGTGGTGCTGCTGTTCGTCGCCAACATCGTCTACCGGCTGTTGGCTGTGCCACACCCGCTCCTGCTGATCGCCATCCTCGCCGTGTTGGCATTCGCGGCGACGCGCAAGGTCGGGCTGCCGATCTTCACCATCATCGCGTTCCTGGTCGTCTACAGCATCGACCTGTGGACCGAGACACTGCAGACGCTGTCCGTGGTGATCATGGCGACGTTGTTCGCGCTGCTGATCGGCGTGCCCGTGGGTATATGGGCGGCGCGTTCGACGACGACGAGCGTGATCGTGCGGCCGGTACTCGACTTCATGCAGACCTTGCCGGTGTTCGTCTACCTGCTGCCCGCGGTGTTCTTCTTCGGCATCGGTGTGGTGCCCGGCATCGTCGCCACCATCGTGTTCGCGTTGCCGCCTGCGGTACGCCTGACCGAGCTCGGTATCAGGCAGGTCGACCGAGAGGTCGTCGAAGCGGCGCAGGCGTTCGGATCCAAGCCGGGCCAGGTGCTGCGCGAGGTGCAGATACCGCTGGCGATGCCGTCCATCATGGCCGGTGTCAACCAGGTCATCATGCTGGCGCTGTCGATGGTCGTGGTGGCCGGCATGGTCGGTACCGAGGGCCTCGGCCAGGTCGTGGTGGGCGCTACCCAGAACCTCGACATCGCAGGCGGATTCGAGAGCGGTATCGCCGTCGTGCTGTTGGCCATCTACCTCGACCGGTTGACCGGTGGGGTGAGCCGGCTCTCGCAGCGGCGTGGCAAGGGAAAGCGCAAGGCGGGTGCCGCCCCGGAGGAGCCGGCGGAACCCGCAGAGGAGGGAACCGTCAAGGAGCCCGCGGCGGCTTGAACTGCGTAGCCGTCTCGGCGTGAGGAAACAACACCAGGGAGAATGATGCGAACCGGAAAGATATGGCGCGCTGTCACCGCGGTGTTCGCGGCCGCCGCCTTGTCCCTCGCAGTCGCCGGCTGTGGCGGTGGCGGCGGTGAGGACGATGGTTTCGGCGGTGGCGGTGGTGACAAGACGATCACCATCGGCTACATCGCCTGGGACGAGGCCATTGCCGCTACCGAGGTATGGAAGCAGTTGCTGGAGGCCGAGGGCTACAAGGTCGAGACCAAGCAGTTGGAGGCCGCTGCGCTGTACTCCGGGGTCGCCAACGGCAACCTCGACCTGTACCTGGACGGCTGGCTGCCGGCCACGCACGCCAACTACTGGAAGAAGTACGGCAAGCAGATCGTGGACGTCGGTGTCTGGTACGAGGAGGCGGACCTCGGTCTGGCCGTGCCCGACTACGTGAAGGCGAAGAGTCTGGCGGACCTGAAGACCCAGTCCGGCGACTTCGACGGTGAGATCATCGGCATCGAGCCGTCGGCCGGCATGATGGGCATCCTGAAGGACGACGTCGTGCCGAAGTACGGTCTGGACGGCAAGATGAAGGTGCGGCAGAGCAGCACCCCTGCGATGCTGGCCGCGCTGGACAAGGCGTACAAGGCGAAGAAGCCGATCGTCGTCACCATGTGGCGGCCGCACTGGGCGTTCGCCGAGTACGACATCCGCTACCTCGAGGACCCGAAGAAGGCCTGGGGCGACCCGGACAGCATCCACTCCATCGCGTCCAAGGACTTCGCGAAGGGGAACAAGGAAGTCATGGGATGGATGAAGAACTTCAAGATGACGCCTGAGCAGTTGGCGGGACTGGAGAAGGAGATCCAGGACGCCGGCGGCAACAAGCAGGCGCCGAAGGCCGTCAAGGCGTGGCTGAAGGACAACAAGTCCCTGACCGACCAGTGGATCAAGAAGCAGTAACCCGATAGCAAACGAGGCGGCGGGTGCCCGGTCATACGGCCGGGTACCCGCCGTCTCTGTGTGCAGCGGGCGTGCGAGCATCGCGGCATGTCCGATGCGGCCAGACTGAAGTGGGAACGGGCGACCGAGTGGCCGCTCCTCGTGCTCGCGGCGCTGTTCCTCGGCGCGTACGCGGTCGACGTGCTGTACACGGGGCCCTCGCAGCTGATCCCGGCGACCGCACAGGTCGTCAACATCGGGGTCTGGCTGCTGTTCGTCGTCGACTACGTCGTGCGCCTGGGGCTCGCGGCGCACAGGTGGAAGTTCGTCACCAAGCACCTGCTCGACCTGACGATAATCGTGTTGCCTTTCCTGCGGCCGCTGCGCGTGCTCCGGGTGGTGGTCGTGCTCGGCGTGCTCGACCGCCGGTTGCGGGGCACGTTCCGGCGCCGTGCGGTGCTTTACGTCACCACGGCCGTGGGCCTCATCGTGTTCGTGGGAGCGCTTGCCGTGCTCGACGCGGAACGCGGTGCGCCTGGCGCCACCATCGCGGACTTAGGCGACGCAGTGTGGTGGGCGCTGGCGACGGTCACCACCGTCGGGTACGGCGACCAGTTCCCGGTCACCGTGGCCGGCCGGTTTGTGGCCGGCGGCATGATGATCGCCGGCATCTCGCTGCTCGGCGTGATCACCGCAACGTTGGCCTCGTGGTTCATGGAACACGTCGAGGAGATGAAGGTCGAGGAGCAGGAGACCCAGGACAGTCTCGGCGAGCTCACCGCCGAGGTGCGCAGGCTGCGCGAGGAGGTGCGTGCGCTGCGGGCCGGCGCTGCTCAGGACAGGTCCGGCTGACCTCCCCAGCGGCCGTGGTGCACGAGTTCCTGCCACGGCCGCCGCGGCTGTGACGGTCGCGACGGACGTGCATCCGGGTCGGGATAGCCGAGGGCGAGCGCGCCGACGGGCGCGTACTCCGCGGGCACCCCGAAGGCCGCGCGGAAGTCGTCGAGCACCGGCCCCGGGATGCCGAAGAACAACCCGCCGAGACCTTCGTCGACGGCGGTGAGCAGCATCAGCAGCGCGGCCATCCCAGTGTCCACGTGCCAGTACGGCACCTGCCACCTGGTCTCGTCCCGGTCCGGCCAGCCCTTGTCCGGCTTGGCGTACCTGTCCAGGTAGGCGTCCTTGCTCGAAAGCGGCACCACGATCAGCGGCGCCGTGGTGACGCTGGACACCACCGGCCTGGCAGGTGCGAGCGCCTGCCAGAATGCGGCGCGCTCGTCCGCGGCCTCCAGGGCGAGGAACGCGTAGCCCTGCGAGTTGCCCGCGGACGGCGCGCGCGTCGCGTTGCGCAGCAGCCGGCGTACCGCGTCGGCGGGCAGCGGTTCTGGGGCGAACGCGCGCACCATCCGGCGCCCGCTGACCACGTCGGTGAACTCCACAGGTATTCCTCATTTCGTCGCGCCCGCGGGCGGTCGAGCTCTGGCACACTCAGTGTGCCGCGCGTCGCGTACGAGAGGAGTCCCGGCGTTGACCGACGAACGACGGAGCAACTACGAGCTGCACGCCGAGCGCTCCAAGGGGGCGAAACGGCTGCTCGACCCGGTCAGGGTGGGGCTGCAGAACGCGGCCGTCTGGCTCGGCGCCGGGGTGGTCACGTCGATAGGCGCCCACGCCATTGGCTACTCGTCGCCCTCCCTGACGGTCGGCGCGATCATCAGCGCGACGATGTCCGCCGGCTACATGAGTTACACGACCGCGAAGGAAGCCAACCAGCGGCACAGCGAGCGGATCGCCGACCGAGGGCAGCGGCCCGGCGCCACCGGTCGGGCCGGCGGTGCGGCCGCGCACGACGTCCGGCGAACCGCCATGGACGAGGTTCGCGGTCGGGGCGACCGGGGCGGACAGCACGGCGACCACAGGTAGGGCACGGAACTCCGGGACTGCTGGAGGCGTCAGGTAGCGCATGAGCACGCAGTCCACCTGGCACGGAAAGCCGACCGTCTGCGGCGCGACCGCGGTCGGCATGTACGTGGGCAGCCACATGGGCGAGAAGGTAGGCGAGTTCATCCAGCAGGTCAGTGGCCAGCCAGTACTGGGCGCAGGCGGGTTCGCGTTGACGGTTGCCAGCATGGCTGTCAACGGTTTCGCCGTCGCAAGGGCGTTGAACCGTGAGCACCAGGCACTGAACAACAAGCACGACAACGTCGTCAAGGAGCGGGACCAACTCAAGCGGAGGCTCGCCGACCGCGATGGCCGCGACGGTCCGAAGAGCGGTGGGCACACGCGCGGCGGGCGCTAGCGGTGAGGGAGCTGGCGTGGCCGCGACGATCGCCTATGGTGTCCACGGTTATCGGATGGCCAAGGAAGCCAACCACAAGCACGACGAGGTCGTCACCGAGCGCGATGCGCTTCGCGAGCAGCTGGCCGGGCCGGCACAGCAGGCTCCGTACGCGACCGGCGGTCGAGGGACTGGTCGGCCGCCGAGACCCAGCCGATCCCATGCGGGGCAACCGTGGTGGCGAGCCCGGCCGGTCGAGTGCCGCCGCCGAGCGACCGGGGCAGGATCGCGACGCGGGACCCAGCACGGCACCCACCGTCAGGGCGGTGGGCGCTACAAGTGGGTCACTATGCCGAGTGAGCGGCGACGATGTCGTCGATGCCTTTGGCGAGCTCGACGTCCTTGGAGGTGACGCCGCCGGCGGAGTGGGTGGACAGCCGGAACAGCAGGGTGCGCCACCGGATGTCGATGTCCGGGTGGTGGTTGCGCTGCTCGGCGAGCTCCGCGACCTCGTCGACGATGCGGATCGCCGTGGGGAAGTCAGCGGCCTTGACCGTCCGGTTGATGCCCTTCGTGTCACCGGTCCACGCCGGCAGATCGGCGAGGGTGGTGCGGAGGGCGTTCTCGTCCAGCAGCTCGGCCATCCCCCCAGCTTGCCGTGCCGGCGTGTGGGGTCGTCAACCCTACGCGGGTTGCGATACGCGGTCGTGACACAGCGACAGCGGTCGGCTGGAACGTGAGCGGGTGGGGCGCCGTCCAGTAGCTGGTCGGGTCGGCGGGTGAACGAGCGGGGAGCGGGAGATGGCGAAGCAGAGCGTCTACGGGATGCGTGCACAGACCAAGCAGGCCGAGCCGCGGTCGGGACCGAAGGGCGTCTGGTCCACGCTGAAGGGCGTAGCGGCAGGCGCCACGGTTGGCACGGTCGGCGGCGTGGGGAACATCCTCACCGCGGACATCTGGGCGCCGAAGTTCACGGAAGCCCTGGGTATCGCGGCCAGCACGGTCGGCGCGTCGCCGCCGACCCAGCAGGCGGTGACGGCGGTGGGCGTCGGGGTCATCGCAGGCATCGGTGCGATGGTCGGCTACGACATGTCTCGGAGCAAGACCGCAGAGCAGGCCGGTCGCCGGGCCGACCTGCGGCACGGCATCGGGTCGAAACAACAGCGCGCTCGGGCTCGAGGCGGCCAGTCCGGGCCGGACCGTGGCACCCGTCAGGTCGCCGGCCGGGGACGCCGGGAGCAGCCGAACCGGGCCGAATCGGCAACGGGTCTGACCAGCCGGCAGGGTCGTTAGCCGGCAGTGGTGCGATGACGAAGACCAGGTCGAGGGCCAGGCGGCTGTCGGCGTCGGGGGAGTGTCCACCACGACGTTGGCGGCGGCGGACGTGTCCGACAGCCGCGGCGACCGGCATCGGGTTCACGGTGGCGGCGGTCCTGGTGGCCGCCGAGGCGGCCTACCGCGGCAACGGCGACGCCCCCGCGAGGGAGGACCCCGGTCGCTGGACGGTAGAAATGGGCAGTTACTCCCCGACCCACGCGGCGGTGCACACCGGCGCGGTCTTCCTCGGCCGAAGGGGGACGCGCCGGTACCCGGTAGCTGCAGGGCACCGGTTCCGACCGGCCAGGCAGGGACGAGGCGCGACCTGGCCGAGGGCCGACACCGGACAAGGCAACGCGACGGTCGCTGACCCAGCCGCGCGGGCGGCCGGGCTCAGCGGCGCTTGGCGTCCGGGGCCTTGAACTTCCGCCAGAGGAACGACAGCGGGTCGTACTTGGTGTCGATGACGCGCTCCTTCAACGGGATGAGCGCGTTGTCGGTGATGTGGATGTTCTCCGGGCAGACCTCGGTGCAGCACTTGGTGATGTTGCAGAAGCCGAGGCCCAGCTCCTCCTCGGCGACCTGGCGCCTGTCGGCGGTGTCGAGCGGGTGCATCTCCAGCTCCGCCGCCTGCATCAGGAACCGCGGGCCGGCGAAGTGCTGCTTGTTCTCCTCGTGGTCGCGGATCACGTGACACACGTTCTGGCACAGGAAGCACTCGATGCACTTGCGGAACTCCTGGCTCCGCTCGACGTCGACCTGCTGCATCCGGTACTCACCGGGCTGCAACCCCTCCGGCGGGGTGAACGCCTGGACCTTCTTCGCCATCTCGTAGTTGAACGAGACGTCGGTGACGAGGTCCTTGATGATCGGGAAGGCGCGTATCGGGCTGACGTTGATGGTCTCCTCTTGGCTAAACGTGCTCATCCGGGTCATGCACGTCAGCCGGGGCTTGCCGTTCACCTCGGCGCTGCAGGAGCCGCACTTGCCGGCCTTGCAGTTCCAGCGCACGGCGAGGTCGCCGGCCTGGGTGGCCTGGATGCGGTGGATGATGTCGAGGACGACCTCCCCCTCGTTCACCTCGACGTCGTAGTCCGTGAAGGCGCCGCCCGAGGCATCCCCGCGCCAGACCTGGAACTTGGCTTGGTAGCTCGCCATCCTCAGCCCCGCCCCCACCCGCAAATGGAAACGCTTCGCGTTGCTGTACTCATTGAAACTACTCCTCGAAGAGAGCCTTCAGGTCGTCCGGCATCTCGGGTAGCGGCTGGGTGGCGATGTCTACGCCGTCGCCGGCTACACGGCAGACGATGTTCTTCTTGCCCCACCCCTCGTCGGGCCCGGGGAAGTCCTCGCGGGTGTGCCCGCCGCGGCTCTCGGTGCGCTCGAGCGCAGCCTTCGCCAGGCACTCCGACACCAGCACCATGTTTTTCAGGTCGAGCGCCAGGTGCCAGCCCGGGTTGTACTGCCTGTTGCCCTCGACCGTCAGCCGGTCAAGCCGCTCCTTGTACGACGGTAGCGTCTCGAGCGCCTCCTGCAGGTCCTCCCCCCTGCGGATGATGCCGGCGAGGCTCTGCATGGTCTTCTGCAGGTCCTGGTGCAGGGTGTACGGGTTCTCGCCGTCCTCCACCTCGAACGCGGCGAGCGCTTCCCTGCCCGCGCCGCTGACCTGGCCGTCGTCGACCTTCGGCCGGTCGGTCAGCCCCTGCGCGTAGCTGGCGGCGTACTCACCGGCGCGCTTGCCGAAGACCAGCAGGTCCGACAGCGAGTTGCCGCCCAGCCGGTTGGAACCGTGCATGCCACCGGCCACCTCGCCAGCGGCGTAGAGACCGGGCACGAGCGACTGCGCGGAGTCCGGGTCGACCTCGACGCCACCCATCACGTAGTGGCAGGTCGGTGCGACCTCCATCGGCTCGGCGGTGATGTCGACGTCGGCCAGCTCCTTGAACTGGTGGTACATCGACGGCAGCCGGCGCTTGATGTCCTCGGCGCTGCGCCGGGACGCGACGTCGAGGAACACGCCGCCGTGCGGGGATCCCCTGCCGGCCTTGATCTCCGCGTTGATCGCGCGGGCGACCTCGTCGCGGGGGAGCAGCTCAGGTGGCCGGCGGTTGTTGACGTGGTCGTCGTACCAGCGGTCCGCCTCTTCCTCGCTGTCGGCGGTCTCGTGCTTGAAGTACTCCGAGATGTAGTCGAACATGAACCGCTTGCCCTCGGAGTTGCGCAGCACGCCACCTTCGCCGCGCACCGACTCGGTGATGAGGATGCCCTTCACCGAGGGCGGCCACACCATGCCGGTCGGGTGGAACTGGACGAACTCCATGTTGACGAGCGTGGCGCCGGCGCGCATCGCCATGGCGTGCCCGTCGCCGGTGTACTCCCAGGAGTTCGACGTGATCTGGAACGACTTGCCGATGCCGCCGGTGGCCAGGATGACCGAAGGCGCCTCGAAGCAGATGAACCTGCCGGACTCGCGCCAGTAGCCGAACGCCCCGGAGATCCGGTCGCCGTCCTTGAGCAGCTCGGTGATCGTGCACTCCATGAACACGTCGATGCCGAGCGACACCGCGCGCTGTTGGAGGGTGCGGATCATCTCCAGGCCGGTGCGGTCACCGACGTGGGCGAGCCTGGCGTACCTGTGCCCACCGAAGTCGCGCTGGGAGATCTTGCCTTCCTTGGTGCGGTCGAAGAGCGCACCCCAGGTCTCCAGCTCGTAGACCCGCTGCGGCGCCTCCTGCGCGTGCAGCTGCGCCATCCGCCAGTGGTTGAGCATCTTGCCGCCGCGCATCGTGTCGCGGAAGTGGACCTGCCAGTTGTCCTGCTCCCACACGTTGCCCATCGCCGCGGCGATGCCGCCTTCGGCCATGACCGTGTGCGCCTTGCCGAGCAGCGACTTGCAGACGATCGCGGTCTTGGCTCCCTGCTCGTGGGCCTCGATCGCGGCACGCAGGCCCGAGCCGCCCGCGCCGATCACCACGACGTCGTACGCGTGGCGTTCCATCTCACTCATGAGTAACCCTCAGAAGAACTTGATGTCGGTGATGACGCCGGTCGCCAGCAGCCGCACGTAGAGGTCGGTGAGGGCGACCCAGACGAGCGAGAACCAGGCGATCTGCATGTGCTTGGCGTTGAGCTTGGACACCCAGGTCCAGAACTTGTAGCGCACCGGGTGCTTGGAGAAGTTGTTCAGCCGGCCGCCGACGGAGTGCCTGCACGCGTGGCACGAGAGGGTGTACGCCCACAGCGCCGCGGCGTTGACCACGAAGATGATGGCGCCCAGACCCAGGTGGCCCCAGTTGCCGTGCTCGTCGCGGAACGCGGCGATGGCTTCCCAGGTGAGGAAGACGTTCAGGACCAGCGCCAGGTACATGAAGTACCTGTGCAGGTTCTGCAGGATGAGCGGGAACCTGCGCTCGCCGGTGTACTTCTTGTGCGGCTCCCGCACCCCGCAAGCGGGGGGCGACTGCCAGAACGACCGGTAGTACGCTTTGCGGTAGTAGTAGCAGGTGAGCCGGAAACCCAGCGGCACGATGAGGATCAGCAGCGCGGGGCTGATGATCGCGGGCAGCGGGATGCCGCCGAGCAGCACTTCCTCGGGGCAGGTGCTGCCGAGGCAGGGGGCGTAGAACGGGGACAGGTACGGCTCGTGGAAGTAGTCCGCGTTGACGAAGGCCGCCCACGACGAGTAGACGACGAACGCCAGCAGGATGGTGAAGTTGACTATCGGCTGCACCCGCCAGTTGTCCTTGCGCAGGGTGCGCTCCGCGATCTGCGCACGCGGTCGCGACGACTCGCGTTCCACCGTGTGCTGTGTCGTCATCGGCACCTCCTGGTGCGTCCTCGAGCCGCCGGCCACCACTCTTGGCCACCGCGAACACTAATACGCCACTGTTGCCTCACCGCCGGTGAGGTCGCCACTGTGTGAGCGTGTGATGTCGGGCACGCGCCGGCCGGCCCGGCGTTCCCGCAACCCGGGAGAGCAGCAGACCGCACGCTGCGCACCCACGGCACGCCATGGCGCCCCGCGGCGCTAGGCGATACCGTTTGCGCTGGTCGGCCAGAGGGATGAGGTCGCGGCTGGTAGGTCGGGGCGGGCCTGCCGCGTCCGGACGTGGGCACCGTCGGGATGGAGATGTGATGCGGGCGAGCCACCGGATGGTCGCCGGGCTGCTCGGGGTAATGCTCGTCACGTCCGGCTGCAGCGGCGGCGGTGAGGACGAGGCGACCGTGAGTGCGTACACGGCCCACCTGAAGGAGCCGGTCGACCTGATCCCGGGGCAGACCAACGAGACCCAGGGCAGCACGGTCGCGAACCTGTTGTTCGCCGGGCTCACCACGTACCGCGACGGCGGCGAGCGGCCGGCGAACCTGGTGGCGAAGTCGCTGGAGACCACCGACAACAAGACCTGGCGGGTCACGCTGCGTCCCGGCTGGAAGTTCCACAACGGCGAGCCGGTGACCGCCGAGTCGTTCGTGGGGGCCTGGACGGCGACCGTCAGGCACGGCTGGCGGAACGCCTACTTCTTCACCGACTTGTTACGGATCAAGGGTGCCGACCAGGTCGGCCCCGGCAAGGAGGGGAGCGAGCTGGCCGGTCTCGACGTGGTCAGCGACACCGAGTTCACCATCACGTTGGACGCGCCGAACGCGAACCTGCCGCTGATCGTCGGGTACACCGCCTTCTACCCGGTGCCGGAGTCGGTGCTGCAGAGTGAGAAATGGGACGAATACCGACAGAAACCCATCGGTAACGGGCAGTATCTGATGGCCGAGGGGTGGCGGCACGACGAGTACATCAAGCTCGCCAAGAACACCGAGTACGCCGGGCCGGACCCCGGCAAGGCGGACGAGATCACCTTCCGGATCTACGCCAAGCCCAATGACGCCTACAGCGACGCGGTCGCCGGCAACCTGGACGTCGCCACCGTCCCCCCGTCACGGTTGGTGAGCGCGCCGCAGGACTTCCCCGACAGGTACCTGACCACCCCCGGCTCCACCTTCGTCTTCCTCGGCATGCCGCTGTGGAGGAAGGGGTACAAGGACGTCCGGGTGCGCCGGGCGATCTCGATGGCGATCGACAGGGAGCAGATCGCCGCCACGTTGTTCAACAAGACCGTGGACCCGGCCCACGGGCTCGTCTCGCCGCTGATCGAGCGGGGGCGGCGGGACGGGCCGTGCGGCGACGCGTGCCGGTTCCGTCCGGTTGCGGCCAAGGAGCTGCTCGACGAGGCCGGCGGTGTGCCCGGCGACGAGCTGGTCCTCTGGTACGACACCGGCGCCGGTCACGAGGACTGGGTGGAGGCGGTCGCCAACCAGTTACGCAGGAACCTGCGTGTTCGGGTGCGCCTGCACGGCCAGCCGTGGGCGCGGTACCCCGACCTCACCACCGAGCACAAGGTGACCGGTCCCTACCGGTTGGGCTGGGCGATGGACTACCCGGCGGCCGAGAACTACCTGACGCCGCTGTACAGCACCGGCGGCTCGGCCAATGGCACCGGCTACAGCAACAATAAGGTCGACGAGCTGCTGGCCAAAGGAAATGCCGCGAAATCGCCTTCGGCGGGAGTTCCGTCCTTGCATGCCGCCGAGGACCAAATCCTTCGCGACATGCCCGTCGTGCCGCTCTGGTTCGCGAAGAATCCGTACGTACACTCCAGCCGGGTCGGAAATCTCGACTACGACGGCCTGGGCTACCTCGAATACGACCAGGCCGAGGTGACTGGGTAGGTTGTGCCTGCCCGCCACAAGATCGCAGGTAGGGGAAGGACGGAGACCGGCTACGCTACGTTCGGCCAAAACGGGATTCACGTCTCCGTTGGGAAAAGAATCAGTAACACTACTTCCTCAAGTGACGTCCAATGGCTAAGAGTTCGGGACGCCGGGTTCCACGTACCCGGCTGAACCTGGAGGTGTGTGTATGCGCACGGCAACCCGCGCCCTGATCGGGGCGGTGGCAGTAGCGCTCGTCGCTTCCGCGTGTGGCGGTGGCGGTGGAGGCAGCGAAGAATCGGCGAACTCGTTCTCTGCCCATTCCGGTGAGCCCGAGAGCTTGATACCGGGCAACACCAACGAGTCAGAAGGCGGCAAAATCAGCAGCCTCCTGTTCAGCGCACTGACGACGACGGACCCCAAGACAGGTGAGTCGGTGAACCGGGTCGCCGAGTCGGTCGAGGGCTCCGAGGACATGAAGACCTGGACCATCAAGGTCAAGGACGGGATGAAGTTCCACAACGGCGAGGACGTGACTGCCGAGTCGTTCGTGGGGGCCTGGAACGGCACCGTCTACAACGCGTTGGGTAACTCGTACTTCTTCACCGATCTCCTGCGGGTCAAGGGCGCTGCCGATGTGGCGGAGCAGAAGACCAAGGAGATGAGCGGCCTCGAGACCGACGGCCAGACGATCACCATGGAGCTCGACGCCGCCAACCGCAGCGTGCCGCTGATCATCGCCTACACGGCCTTCTACCCGATGCCCGAGGCGGGTGTCGAGGCGCTCGCCAAGGGCTCGAAGAGCGCGGCGTACAAGAAGTACCAGGACGCGCCCATCGGCAACGGTCCGTACGCGATGGACGGCAAGTGGCAGCACAACGAGCAGATCAAGCTCAAGAAGTACGGCGCCTACAAGGGTGACGACGAGGGCAAGGCCGACGCCATCACCTTCAAGATCTACAGCAACCCCGACACGGCGTACAACGACGTGACGGCGGGCAACCTGGACGTCGACGACAACCTGCCGCCGGCGAAGCTCGGCACCGCGCCGGACGAGTTCGGTGACCGGTACGCCGACGCTCCCAGCTCCAGCTTCACCTCGCTCGCCTTCCCGCAGTGGGAGAAGGCGTACCAGGACGTCCGCGTCCGACAGGCGTTCTCCATGGCGATCGACAGGGAGCAGATCGACAAGAAGATCTTCTCCGGCACCGTCGACCCGGCGAAGTCGCTCGTGACGCCGTTGATCAAGCTGGGCACGAGAGACGACCCGTGCGGCGAGCCTTGCACCTTCAACGTGACGAAGGCCAAACAGCTGCTCGACGAGGCCGGCTTCGACAAGTCGAAGACGGTCGAGCTCTGGTTCAACACGGGCGTGGGCAACGAGGACTGGATCAACGCGGTGGCCGGTCAGCTGCGCAAGAACCTCGGCATCAAGGTCAAGCCGAAGGGCCTGGCGTGGGCGCAGTACCTCGACGCGACCGACAAGCACAAGCAGAACGGTCCGTTCCGGTACGCGTGGATCATGGACTACCCGAGCCCGGACAACTACCTGGAGCCGCTGTACGGCACCAACGGTTCGTCCAACACCACCGGGTACTCCAACAAGAAGGTCGACGCCGCGCTGAACAAGGCCAAGGAGCAGACCAGCGACGACGAGGCCGTGAAGTACTACCACCAGGCGGAGGACATGATCCTCAAGGACCTGCCGGTCACGCCGCTGTGGTACGGCGAGGAGCAGGCCGTGGTCAGCGACCGGGTGAGCAGCCCGACCTGGGATGCGCACGGCTACCTGCAGTACGAGAAGGTCGAGGTCAAGGAAGGCTGATCTCGCGGTAAAGCGACGGAGCGGGTGTGCAGGCGATAGCGGCCTGCACACCCGCTGTCCGGTAGGGTCGGCGACATCCCACCGATCTGTTGCCATCCGACCCGGTTGAGCATGTAGGTTTTTTCCGCGTCGGGGTCTGGTGCTGCCGACGACGATCGCAGTCTTTGTCAGGAGGTCCTCATGGGTCGCTACGTGCTACGCCGACTCCTGCAGGCCATCCCGGTCTTCATCGGTACCACGTTCCTGATCTTCGCCATGTTCCACTTCATGCCCGGCGACCCGATCAGGGCGATGTTCGGCGACAAGCCGCCGCCGGAGGCGCAGTACCAGGCGCTTCGCGAGCACTACAACCTGGACAAGCCGCTCTGGCAGCGGTACCTGCTCTACATGGGCGGGATCTTCAAGGGCGACTTCGGCGAAACCTTCAACCAGCGCCCGGTCAGCGAGATCATGAAGGAGCGCTGGCCGGTCACGCTGCAGCTCAGCGGCACCGCCTGGGCGCTCGAGCTGGTCTTCGTGCTGTTCGCCGGCGTCTGGGCGGGCTTACGCAGGGGGCGTGCCCCCGACTACGGCGTACTGATGTTCGCGACCCTGTTCATCGCGGTGCCGAGCTTCGTCATCGGGCTCGTGGTGCAGGTGCTCAATGCGTCGGTGCTGCACAACAAGTGGCACTTCGACGTGTTCCCGGTGGCCGGCATCACGGAGGGCTGGCCGATGTCGTACCTGCTGCCCGGCTTCATCCTTGCGTTGCTCGGCATGGGGCAAGGCGCGCGGCTGATGCGCACCAGCCTGACGGAGAACCTGCGTGCCGACTACGTGCGCACGGCGACCGCGAAGGGGCTGACCCGGAAGCGGGTGATCATGCGGCACGCGCTGCGCAACTCGCTCATCCCGGTGGTGACCCTGGAGGGCGTCTCGCTCGGCCTGCTGATGGGCGGCGCGATCATCACCGAGGGCATCTTCAACCTGCCTGGCATCGGCAACGAGGTCTTCCTCGCGATCTCGCGGCAGGAGTTCACCATCGCCACCGGCATCGTCACGTTGTTCGTGCTGATCTTCATCCTGATCAACCTGCTGGTGGACCTGCTGTACGCCGTACTCGACCCGAGGATCCGGTATGACTGACCCGACTGGCGGAACCGGTGTCGGCACCGGCCCTCCCCGGGCAGGTGCCGAGGACGCGGCCGCCGACGCCGAGACCGCGATCGCGGCCGCCGAGGCCGGCGGGCCGACCGAGAAGCCCCGCAGCCTCACCGGTGACGCGTGGCGCGACCTGCGCAGGAACCCGGTGTTCATCGTCGCGGGCATCGTCATGGTTCTCATGGTGTCCATGGCTGTGGTGCCGCAGCTGTGGACGCAGGTCGACCCGCTCAACTGCGACCTCGCCAACGCGCGGTCGCCCGCACGCGACGGCCACCCGTTCGGCTTCGACGTACAGGGCTGTGACATGTACTCGCAGGTGGTGCACGGCGCCAGGAACTCCATCATGATCGGTTTCCTGGTGGCGGTCTTCTCCGGCGTCATCGCGGTGCTGTTCGGCTGTCTGTCCGGCTTCTACGGCGGCTGGGTCGACATGCTCATCCAGCGCGTGAACGACATCTTCCTGGGGATCCCGACGATCCTCGGCGGCATCCTCGTGCTGTCGAGGCTCGGGATCTACAACATCTGGACGGTGTCGGCCGCGCTGGTGATCTTCGGTGGCTGGACCTCCCAGACGCGCGTCATGCGAGGCACCGTGTTGAGTGTGAAGAACGCCGACTACGTGCAGGCCGCGAAGGCGCTCGGCGCCTCGGACGCCAGGATCATGTTCCGGCACATCATGCCGAACGCCATCCAGTCGGTCATCGTGCTGGCCACCCTGCTGGTCGGCATCATCATCGGTGCCGAGGCGGCGCTCACCTTCCTCGGCGTCGGCCTGCAGTTCCCGGAGATCTCCTGGGGTGTGCAGCTCAACACGGCACGGTCATACTTCTTCCAGGCGCCGCACCTGCTCGTCTGGCCGTCGTTGTTCCTGACGGTGACCGTCCTGAGCTTCATCCTGATCGGTGACGCGGTCCGGGACGCCTTCGACCCGAAGTTGCGGTGAGGAGATGGCAGACAGCGTGGGCAGCGACACGGCAGACGAGATCACGGCCGGTGACGTGACCAGGGACGGCGCCGAGCGCCCGCCGGGGCAGCGGCCGTTGCTCGAGGTGCGTGACCTGCACGTCGAGTTCCGGATGCGCGACCACACCGTGCGCGCGAACAACGGCGTCTTCTACCACGTCAACGCCGGTGAGGCGTTGGCGATCCTCGGTGAGTCCGGGTCCGGCAAGAGCGTCAGCGCGCAGGCCATCATGGGCATCCTGGACATGCCGCCCGGGCACATCCCGGCCGGCGAGATCCTGTTCAACGGCACCGACCTGCTGAAGCTGTCCGAGGACCAGCGCAGGAAGGTGCGCGGCAACAACGTCGCGATGATCTTCCAGGACGCGTTGAGCGCTCTGAACCCGGTGTTCACCGTCGGCGACCAGATCGCCGAGACGTTGCGGGTGCATCGCGGGATGAGCAAGAAGGACGCGTTCGCGCGGGCGGTCGAGCTGATGGACCACGTGCGGATCCCGGCGGCGAAGAGCCGGGTGCGCGACTACCCGCACCAGTTCTCCGGCGGCATGCGGCAGCGCGTCATGATCGCCATGGCGCTTGCCCTGGAGCCGGACGTGCTGATCGCGGACGAGCCGACGACCGCGCTCGACGTCACGGTGCAGGCGCAGATCATGAAGCTGCTGTCTGACCTGCGGCACGAGACGAACATGGGCCTGATCCTCATCACCCACGACCTCGGCGTCGTCGCCGACGTGGCCGACCGGATCGTGGTGATGTACGCGGGCAAGGTCGTGGAGACGGCGGAGGTGTACGACCTCTACGGCAAGCCGTCGCACCCGTACACCGAGGGCCTGCTGAACTCGATCCCGCGGCTGGACCAGAAGGGGCACGAGCTGACGCCGATATCCGGCGCCCCGCCGAACCTGGCGAAGGTGCCGAGCGGCTGCTCGTTCCACCCGAGGTGCCCGCGCGCGAGGGACATCTGCAGCACGGACGTCCCCGAGCTCGCCGAGGTGAGCGCGAACAGGTACAGCGCCTGCCACTTCTGGGAAGAGGTGATCGCCGATGCCACCAGCTGAGAGCGTTGGTACCGGCCCCCGGCTCGGTGAACCGGTGCTCCAGGTGCGCGACCTGGTCAAGCACTTCCCGCTGACGCAGGGGGTCGTGGTCAAGCGCACGATCGGCAGCGTGCAGGCCGTCGACGGTGTCTCCTTCGACCTGCGGCACGGCGAGACGCTCGGCGTGGTCGGCGAGTCCGGGTGCGGCAAGTCCACCATGGCGAAGCTGCTGATGGCGCTGGAGAAGCCGACGTCCGGCTCGATCATGTACCGCGACCAGGACATCGCGAAGCTGCGGCCGTCGCAGATGCGGCGGATCAGGCGGCAGATCCAGATGGTCTTCCAGGACCCTTACACGTCGCTGAACCCACGGATGACGGTCGGCGACATCGTCGGCGAGGCGTACGAGATCCACCCGGAGGTCGCGCCGAAGCAGGACCGGCGCAAGCGGGTGCAGGACCTCCTCGACGTGGTGGGGCTGAACCCCGACCACATCAACAGGTACCCGCACCAGTTCTCCGGCGGGCAGCGGCAACGTATCGGCATCGCGCGCGGGCTCGCGCTGCGCCCGGAGATCATGATCTGCGACGAGCCGGTGTCTGCGCTGGACGTCTCGGTGCAGGCGCAGGTGATGAACCTGCTCGAGTCGCTGCAGGACGAGTTCAACCTCTCGTACATCTTCATCGCGCACGACCTGTCGGTGGTGCGACACATCTCCGACCGGATCGCCGTGATGTACCTCGGCAAGATCGTGGAGATCGGCGACCACGAGCAGATCTACGAGGGCCCCACCCACCCGTACACCCAGGCGCTGCTGTCCGCGGTGCCGGTGCCCGACCCGACGATGCGCGGGAAGCGGGAGGAGATCGTCCTCGAGGGCGACGTGCCGAGCCCGGCGAACCCGCCGTCCGGCTGCCGGTTCCGCACCCGGTGCTGGAAGGCGGAGAGCATCTGCGCGGAGCAGGAGCCCGAGCTGGTGGAGCGGTCGGACAGCCCGCACCCGAGCGCCTGCCACTTCGCCAAGCAGCGCGAGATCATCCACGCCGACTGAGTGGCCGGCGCCCTAGCCGAGGGCGTCGCGGAGGAACGCCACCTGGACGTTCAGCAGGTTCTCCGCCACGGTCTCCTGGGTGGCCATGTGGGTGATGCCGGTCAGCGGCAGCACCGTGTGCGGCCGGCCGGCGGCGAGCAGCGCACCGGACAGCCGCAGCGTGTGGGCGACCACCACGTTGTCGTCGACCAGGCCGTGGATGATCAGCAGCGGCCGGCTGAGGTTGGGCGCGTCGTCGATGATGGACGACCGCCGGTACGTCTCCGGGCTGGTACCTGGGTCGCCGAGGTAGCGCTCCTGGTAGTGCGTGTCGTAGAGGGTGAGGTCGGTGACGGGCGCGCCGGCGATGCCGACGTGGAACAGGTCCGGCCTGCGCAGCACGGCAAGCGCCGCCAGGTAGCCGCCGAACGACCAGCCGCGGATGCCCACCCGGTCGAGGTCGAGGTCCGGGTACGCGGCCGCGGCCGCCTCGAGCGCCGCCACCTGGTCGTCGAGCACGGGGGTGGCGAGGTCGCCGTGCACAGCGCGTTCCCACGCCGCGCACCTACCCGGCGTGCCGCGGCCGTCGGCGATGACCACCGCGAAGCCCTGGTCGGCGAACCACTGCGACTCGTAGAACATCCGCCGGCTCGCCAGCACCCGCTGCGCGTGCGGGCCGCCGTACGGGTCGAGCAGCACCGGCAGCCGCGCCGAGCCCGGTTGGTGGCCGGTGGGGAACAGCACGGCCGTGCGGAGCTCGCGGTCGCCCGCGCGCAGCAGCTCGACGGCCGGCCGTACGGCGGGCGTGTCGGTGAACGAGCGGACCAGCCACGACGTGTCGGTGCTCCGTACGGTCACCGTGCTCTGCGCCTGGTCGCTGTCGAGCGTGCTCGACGTGACGACGGTGGTGCCGCCGGCCCGTACGGCGGTGTGCACGCCGGGTCCGGTACTCACCGCGGTGAGCGTGCCTTCCGGCCGCCACTCGAGCACCTGCACCTCGGTCGGCTCGATGGACGCGCTGACCAGCACGCCGTCGTCGTCGGCGGCGAGCACGTGCCGTACCTGGGTGCCGTCCGGCGTCACCGGCTCACCGTCCACCACGAGCCGCCGCCAGCCGTCCACGTCGGTCACCCAGACCAGCCGGTCGCCGCACCAGGCCGGCACCCCGCCGACCAGCTCGACCCACGCCGGGTCGCTGTCCTCGCGCTCCACGGCGGTGTTGCCGGTCGCCGGGTCGATGCGCAGTACCCGTACGGTGCGCTGGTCGCGGGACTGCACGGCGATCAGCGCGCCGTACGTGGACCAGCTGACCCGCGCGAGGTACTCGAACCGCGCCCGGTCCCAGTGCACCTCGACCCGGCTGCCGTCCAGGCCGAGCACGAACAGCCGCACGTCGGCGTTGGCGGTGCCTGCGGCGGGGTAGGCGTGCTCGACCGGCTTGCGCTCCGGGTGCGCAGGATCGGCGATGTACCAACGCTGCACCGGTGACTCGTCGACGCGCGCGACGAGCGCGCGGGTGCCGTCCGGCGCCCACCAGAAACCCCGCGTGCGCGACATCTCCTCCGCGGCGATGAACTCGGCGAGCCCGTAGCTGACGTCGGCGTCCTCCGGCTCGGCGAGCACCTGCCGGCCACCGGACAGCTCAGCGACGTGGAACGCGCCGCCGTGCACGTAGCCGACCCGCTGGCCGGTGGGGTCGACCCGCGGCCCGATCGCCGGCACGGCCGTGTCCAGCCGTACGGGCGTGCCGCCGTCGCGCACGGCGTAGACGCCGCCGCCGAGGCCGAAGGCCAGCGTGCTGCCGGCCCGGTCGGTCGAGTACGCAACGACGCCGCCAGCCGCCTCCCGGCTGCGCTCGCGCAGCGCGCGCTCCTCGGGCGGCAGGTCCTCCTGCCCGCCGTCGAGCAGGGCGACCGGGTCGGCAAGCAACGTCTCGTCGCCGGTACGGACGTCGAGCGCCCACAGGCAGGTCATCGGGTCGGTGCCGCCGCGGGACCTGAGGAAGTGCACCGTACGGCCGTCCTCGGTGACGGTGAACGACCGCGGAGTGCCGAGGGTGAACCTGCGGGTGCGCGCGGCGTGCCGGGGGAAGCTGAGCTCGTCGTGTTCTGACACGCACGCGATCCTTTCATGCACGCCGTGCCGTGAGCAGCAGTATTGCGGCGGTGGCGGCGAGGAGCGCACCCACGGCGAACGGCGCCCGCAGCGAGAGGGCGCCGGCGAGCCAGCCACCGGCGAGCGCGCCCACCGTGGCGCCGCCGTAGACGAGCACGCGGTTGGCCGAGGTGACCCTGTCGAGCAGCTCGGCCGGCGCGATGCGTTGCTTGGCGGCCAGCGCGACCACGTTCCACACGGCGAAGCCGCCACTGCTGACCGCAAGCAGCACGAACGCGGCCCACGGCGGTGGCGGCACCACGAAGCCCGCGGCCGGCAGCCCGGCCGCGAGGGCGGCGCCGGCCAGCAGCGTGACGGTACGCCACCTGGCCGCGCACCGCTCGGCGAGCAGGCGCCGAGCGCGCCGGCGAGCAGCAGCCCGTAGCCGGCCGCCGGCAGGTGCAGGACGGTGGTCACGTACAGCACGAGCACCGTCCACCAGGCGGAGTCGGCGAGCGCCAGGAGTGCGCCGACGGCGACCACCGTGCGGAGCAGCCGGTGTCCGGCCAGCCAGCGCAGGCCGGCAACCAGGCGCTGCGGAGCCTGGCGCGTGCCGGCGGTGCCGCCGTGGCCGGCGCGCGGACCGAACGCGGCAACGAGAGCACGAACGCCACGGCGAGCGCGAGCGCGAACCCGTCACCCGCGATCGGCAGCGCCATCGCCGTCGCGAACAGCACGGCGCCGAGCAGTGGGCCGACGAACTCGTTGCCGACGACCTCGCTGCCCACCAGCCGGCCGTTCGCCCGTTCCAGCAGCGCCTTCGGCGCCAGCCGGGGCAGCAGGCTGGGCGCGGACGAGTCGCGGAACGTCTCCGCGACGCCGATGACGAACGCCGCCACGACGAGCAGGGCGATGCTCGCCGCGCCGCGATCCTGGCGAGGTCCGCAACCAACACGATGCGCGCCGGCGCGTACCGGTCCGCGAGCACGCCGGCGTACAGGCCGAAGTGCAGCCACGCGCCCTGTTGGGCGGCGGCGACCGCGGCCACCCCGAGCGGGTCCGCGGTCAGCGCCGTCCGGTGTTCGGCGCAGGACGTCGGTCGGGTGGCATATCGTCTGGTCCATGAGTGAACTTCCGGACCGGCGGATAGTGCTGGTGCACGCGCACCCCGACGACGAGACGATCGGCAACGGCGCGACGATGGCGAAGTACGCGGCCGAGGGTGCCCTCGTGACGCTGGTGACCTGCACGCTGGGGGAGCAGGGCGAGATCCTCGTCCCCGAGCTCACCCATCTCGCCGCCGCCGCCGAGGACGGCCTGGGTAGGCACCGCGTCGGCGAGCTGGCCGAGGCAATGCGGATCCTCGGCGTCCGCGACCACCGCTTCCTCGGTGCCGAGGGCAAGTACCGCGACACCGGCATGATCTACGCCGACGACGGCAACGCCGCCGCACCACCGGACGTAGGCAAGGACGCGTTCTGGTCCGCGGACCTGCGCGAGGCCGCCGACGAGCTGGTGTCCGTGCTGCGCGAGACCCGGCCGCAGGTGCTCGTCACGTACGACCCGTGGGGCGGCTACGGCCATCCGGACCACGTGCAGGCGCATCGCGTGGCGATGTATGCCGTCTCGCTCGCCGCGATGCCGACGTACCGCAGCGATCTCGGCGAGGCGTGGGATGTCCCGAAGATCTACTGGACGGCGATGAGCAAGGAGTCGCTCGTCGAGGGCACCCGCCGGATGCTGGAGCTGGGCGAGGAGGCGCCGTTCGGCCCGCTCGACCCGGACGGGCCGCTGCCGCCGATGGTGGTGCCGGACGCCTGGATCACCACGAAGGTGGACGGTGTCGCGTACGCGCAGCAGAAGGTCGACGCGATGCGTGCGCACGCCACGCAGATCTCCGTCGACTTCCCGTTCTTCGCGCTCTCCAACTACCTCGGCCAGGAGATCGTGGGCGTCGAGGCGTACCGGTTGGCCAGCGGCCGGCTGGGGCCGGTGGACGCCGACGGGGTGGAGACCGACCTGTTCGCCGGCGTTGACGGCTGCTGAGTCGCAGCCGGCGGCCCGGATGAGCAGGTGGCGGCTGCTGGTGGCGATCCCGGTGGGCTGCAATCTCGCGGCGTTCGGCGCGGTGCTCGCGGTGCTCGAGTCGTTCCTGCACCCGGTGCGGTTCCTCGGCCTGCCGGTGGGCGTCGTGGCTGCGGCGGTGGTCAACCTGGCGGTCGCGCAGCTGGTCGGCCGGGCGACGCGGTCGCGGCTGCTCGCGCTGATCCCGGGGGCCGCGTGGCTACTGACGGTGATCCTGTTCGCCATCGGCCGGCCGGAGGGCGACTTCGTGGTGGCCGCCAACTGGACCGGCTACGGCTACCTGGTCGCGGGCGCGGTCGGCGCCGTCATCGGTGTGCTCACGCTGCCCTGGTACAGCCTGCCGCCACCGAGCAGCCCGCCGGAGTAGCGTGCGATGGTGTCTGCCAGCCCCGACGAGCAGCCAGGAGTCGACCCCGAGGCGTACCGTGCGGCGATCGGCCGGTTCGCGACCGGCATCGCGGTGGTGACGACGACCAGCGAGGGCAGCGCGCACGCGATGACGGTGAACTCGCTGACCTCGGTCTCCCTGGACCCGGTCCTCGTGCTGTTCTGCGCCGAGAAGGTCGCCAGGTTCCACAATGCGGTCCTTGCGTCCGGGTGCTGGGCGGTGTCGATCCTCGGTGAACACGCAGAGTCAACGAGCCGCTGGTTCGCCAAACGAGGCCGACCACTTGATGCTCAACTGTCCGATGTGCGCCACCCACCTGCGCCTCTGACCGGTGCCCCCGTGCTCGCCGACGCCATCGGTGTGCTGGAATGCCATACGCGCGCAGTGTACGACGGGGGTGACCACAGCATCGTGGTAGGCGATGTGCTAGGCGTGGCGACGCCCGCTGGACCGGTCGATCCACTGGTGCACTACGAGGGAGCATACCGCCGACTGGTTGGGGGAGGTCCGTGACCGCCTGGGCTAAGGCGCTGGCCGTGGTGCGGCGGCGCTCGGTCTGGATACCCGGCGCCGTCGCCGGGGTCGTGGTGCTTTCGTACCTCGCCGCGTTCCTCTACGTCGGCGGCGGCGTACCCCGCGGCACCACCGTCAGGGGCGTGGACATCGGCGGTATGACGCCGGTGAGCGCGGAGCAGGAGCTGAAGGACGAGCTCGGCCCCGCAGCCAGCAAGCCGATCCGGGTAAAGGTCGGCGACAAGACGTTCAGCATCAAGCCGAAGGCCGCCGACCTGGTCTTCGACGCCAAGGCGAGCGTCGACGCGGCCGGCCAGCGCAGCGGCAACCCGCTGCGGCTCGGCGGCCAGCTCGGTGGTCAGACCGTCGAACCGGTCGTCCGGTACGACGAGGCGAAGCTCGACCGGGCGGTGGCGAAGATCGCCAAGGACTTCGACCGGCCGGTGCGCGAGGGCAAGGTCAGCTACGAGGGCATCGACCCGGTGGCCACCATGCCAAGGGCGGGCCGGGTGATCGACCGTGCGGGTGCCGTCGACGAGATCACCGCGGCGTACCCGAGCAAGGATCCCGTCACGCTGCCGGTGAAGGACGAGGAGCCGAAGACCAGACCGGGTGCCGTCCGCGAGATCGCCGGCGAGGCGGCCCGTACGGCCGTTGCGGCTCCCGTCCGGCTCACCACAGGCAAGAACGGTGACAAGACGACGCTCGCCGTCTCTCGGCACGACCTCGCCGCGCACACCGAGTTCGTCGCGGGCGGCAAGGGAACGCTTGAGCCGAAGGTCCACGGCGCCGGGCTGGCAAAGGACCTCGGCCATTCGCTGGCGAGGCTGGAGACCGAGCCGGTGGACGCCACGTTCGAGCTGGCCGGCGGCAAGCCGAAGGTCGTGCCGTCCAAGCCGGGCGAGATGGTCGACCGCAAGGAGCTGGGCGACGCGATCGTCGGCGTGCTCGACAAGACCGACAACCGGTCAGTCGCCGCGCCGGTGCGCAAGGCGAAGCCGAAGACCAGCACGTCCGACGCCAAGAAGCTCGGCATCGACCGGAAGGTGGGCTCGTTCACCACCCACCACCCGTGCTGTGAGCCCCGGGTCACGAACATCCACCGCGCGGCGGAGATCCTCGATGGCACGCTCGTCAAGCCGGGCAAGACGTTCAGCCTCAACGGGACGCTCGGCCAGCGCACCACGGACAAGGGTTTCGTGCCGGCGCCGATGATCCTCGACGGCAGGCACGTCGACAGCGTCGGCGGCGGGGTTTCGCAGATCGCGACGACCACGTTCAACGCGATGTTCTTCGCCGGCCTGAAGGACGTACAGCACCAGCCGCACAGCTACTACATCTCGCGGTACCCGCTCGGCCGGGAGGCGACGATCTCCTGGACCCAGCCCGATCTGCGGTTCCAGAACGACACGGAGACCGGCATCCTGATCACCACGTCGTACACGTCGACGTCGATCACGGTGAACATGTGGGGCACCAAGCACTATGACATCGATGCCACCGAGCCACAGAAGTCGAACTACCGGAAACCGAAGACCATCCGCGACGACAGCCCGGACTGCACGCCGGAGTACCCGAGCCAGGGCTACGACGTGACCTACTCGCGGGTCTTCAAGCGGAACGGCCAGGTGATCCGCACGGAGCCGTTCCGTACCGTCTATCTCGCGGCGCCGCGGGTGATCTGCGAGACGGACGACGACAACAAGAAGAAGGACGACGACAAGAAGAAACGGGACTGAGCGAGTGAACAGCAAGCCGGACGTTGACTTCTCCGACGCTGAGTGGCGTCGGGCCAGCGACGCGACCGACAACTCCATCTCGCACGTGGAGGTCGCGTACAAGGACGGCATGTACGGCATGCGCGACAGCCGCAACCCGGAAGGGGACGTGCTGGTGTTCACCCTGGGCGAGTGGGACGCCTTCGTCAAGGGCGTACACAACGGCGAGTTCGACTGACCCTTCACGCCGGCGGTGCCGTGCGGTAGCGGTACCTGTGGTGCGTACGGAAGCCCAGCGCGGCGTAGAGCTCGCGCGCCGCGGTGTTGTCGGTCTGTACCTGTAGGTAGATGCGGCTGGCGCCGTGCTCGGCGCCCCAGTGGGCGAGGGCGCGGGTGACGGCCGTCGCGAGGCCCTGCCGGCGCCTGTCCGGCGCGACCTCCACGGCGGCGATGCCGAGCCAGTCGTCGACCACTACGCCCCGGCCGATCGCTGCGGGCTCGCTGCCGGCCTGGGCGAACCCTACGGTGCCGCCGCCGGTGAGCACCCGGCGCGCGACGTCGTCCACCTGTCCCCGCGCCGTGTAGCGGGCCAGCCAGCCGGCGCTCGGCGAGCGCGACACCTGCACCCGGTCGTCGACCGGCGCGGCGCCGGCCACCGGCTCGAGCGGCGCCGTCTGGACGAGGACGGCCTGGCTGGGGGGCCAGCCGGCCGCGGCGAACGCGTCGTCCTCCGGTGACGGCAGCACCACCGCGGCGCGCGCCGGCAGCCCCCGCTCCGCGTACCAGGCCCGGACGGCCGCGGTGGCCGACGCCAGCGGCATCCCCGGGTCGCCGACGGCGAGCACGGTGTTCGCCCGGCCGGTGAACCCGCCGGCCGCCCGTAACAGCCAGTCGCCGAGTAATGCTGTCTCCGTGGCCGGCCAGCCACGCGCCGCGACCCGCTCCAGCTCGGCCACGGCGGGACGTACCGGGGCGGCCCGGACGATCCGGGCAGCGACGACGGCCCGGCGGGGTACCTGGTGCTCGACGTCGTCGCGGTCGCGTACCGTCAGCGTCTCCGGCGTCCACTCGATGAGATCGCCGACCACGTCGGTGGCCGCGCCCGACGCCGTCCGCCTGCGGACGCTGACCCGCCGGCCGACCTGCTCCGATGTGATCCTCGCCACTTGGTCTCGTTGCTCCTGCTCGACGCCTTGACGGGTTGCAGCCTCGGCCAGCTGGTTCTGCACAGGCGTGCCTCAGGCGCTAGGCTCTGAAGAGTCAACGTACCTGGGAGGGCGCCGGTAGCCGCCTGCCCGACAAGGGAGGATCGCAGCAGTGACGTACATCATCGCGCAACCCTGTGTCGACATACTCGACCGGGCTTGTGTCGACGAGTGTCCGGTGGACTGCATCTACGAGGGCAAGCGGATGCTCTACATCCACCCTGACGAGTGCGTGGACTGTGGAGCGTGCGAGCCGGTCTGCCCCGTCGAGGCGATCTACTACGAGGACGACACGCCGGAGGAGTGGGCCGAGTACTACAAGGTGAACGTCGACTTCTTCGACGACGTCGGCTCGCCTGGTGGCGCGTCCAAGGTCGGCAAGATCGACAAGGACCACCCCATCGTCGCCGCGTTGCCGCCGCAGGCCGAAGGGGAATGAGCCAGCTGCAGGGCAGCGGCCGGCGGCCGGTTTCCGCCCGGCTGCCGGCCTTCCCCTGGGACGAGCTCGCGCAGTACAAGCTGCGTGCCGCCGCGCATCAGGACGGTCTCGTCGACCTGTCCATCGGCACGCCGGTCGACTCGGTGCCCGACGTGGTGCGGACCGCGCTGCGGGAGGCCGACGACGCGCCGGGGTACCCGGCGGTGCACGGCACCCCGCAGCTGCGGGAGGCCGCCGTCGACTGGATGCGGCGCAGCCTCGACGTCGACGGCGTCGACCCCGCCGCCGTGTTGCCGACCATCGGGTCCAAGGAGCTGGTGGTCGGCCTGCCGGCGCAGCTCGGGCTCGGTGCCGGTGACGTCGTGGTGGTGCCCGAGCTGGCGTACCCGTCGTACGACGCGGGCGCGAGGATCGCGGGCGCTGAGATCGTCGCGAGCGACGGGCTGACTGCACTCGGGCCGCGTCCGGTCGGGCTGGTCTGGGTGAACTCGCCCGGCAACCCGCACGGCCGCGTACTCCCGGCGGAGCACCTGGCGAAGATGGTCGCCTGGTGCCGCGAGCGCGGGGTGGTGCTGGCCAGCGACGAGTGCTACGCGGGGCTCGGCTGGGACGAGCAGCCGGTGTCCGTGCTGCACCCGAGTGTGTGCGGCGGCTCGCACGACGGCATCCTCGCGGTGCACTCGCTGTCGAAGCGGTCGAACCTGGCCGGGTACCGCGCCGGGTTCGTCACCGGCGACCCGGCGCTGGTCGCCGAGCTGCTCGAGGTGCGCAAGCACGCCGGTTTCATGCCGCCGACGCCGGTGCAGGCGGCCATGGCGGCCGCACTCGCCGACGACGTGCACGTCGAGCACCAGCGCACGCTGTACGGGGCGCGCCGGCAGCGGCTGCGGGCCGCGTTCACCGGGGCGGGTTTCCGGGTCGACCACTCCGAGGCCGGCATGTACCTGTGGCTCACCCGCGACGAGGACTGCTGGCAGACGGTGGACTGGCTCGCCGGGCAAGGCATCCTGGCCGCCCCAGGCGACTTCTACGGCACCGCAGGCGCCCGCCACGTGCGAGTGGCCCTCACCGCCACCGACGAGCGCGTGGACGCCGCCTGCATGCGCCTGGCAGCCGCCTGACCGCTACTCGGGGGAGCCGCAGGATCGCCCGTGCGGGTGCGTGCCTGGTCGGTGTCCATGTCCACTACGGCACCGCAGGCGCCCGCCCCGTGCGAGTGGCCTTCACCGCCACCGACGAGCGCGTG